>NZ_JBIMPP010000019.1:0-120966 GCF_043906805.1 Actinomadura sp. SCN-SB
GGGGCTGAGTGAGGTCTTCAGCAGAGAGATCAAAGCCGTGAAGACCATCTGCACCGAGACCTCGTAGCCAGCGGTGGCGGTCGGAGCACACAGGCATTGATCGACCGGCGGCGGCGGGAGTCGGAGCCGCTACTACCCGACCCAGACGATCAGGGCCGCCCCTCGCATGAAGGCGTCGGCGATGGCTGAACGGTGTGCAATGGCGGTCCAAGCACAAACTCGTGGGCGGGATGTGCCCGCATGGTATGGACACCGGTAGCCCTTCCATGGGCCTGCTGTGGTGCTGACACAGATGGGTGGCCCGCTATCTGAGCGCGGCCGATGATCTCGGGCGTGCGACGGGTCCACTGACGGATCTCGTGCGCCCCGCCATCCGCGGGACATCAGTGCCGCGGGTACCCGCCGCGTTGGCGACGCCCAAGGCTGGCCCACCTGGTGCGGGTCGTATGCGCAGACCCACCGAACAATGGGCAGGCCACGTTCCGGCGGGCCGACCACCAAGATCCGCATAGGCAACCAATAGGGCCAGGAGCCGATGGTGCCGTCGACCGGCGGAAGGCGCGGTGACAGGCCGCAGTTCACCCCAGCGCCGGAGCGGGCATGCGTCCCAGACTGCTTGAGCCCGTTATCTTCTTCGCGTCCCCGATGATCGAAGATCTTGGTCGCCAGGCCGGGCACGATTGATTGCCCCTGTCGTTGATGATCCGGGGGTGTTGTCACCCGGTCTGGTGGCGTCGGCCGACCGCGTGGTGTTCGCCCTTGCCGACATCCAGCCCCAAGAACACTGCGTACTGGTTGCCCATCCCCGTCCCATCACCTCGGGCCTACCTGGTCGCGGTCAACCCTGCTCGGACAGCAGTGCCGCTTCCAGCCCACCTGCAGCGACATGCGTCACTCCCCTCGTGAACCGATCACGACCGCCGGAAGGCGGGGATACGCGCCACCAGGCTCGAGCCGGCAGGGCACACCCGGTCGTACTGGCCCTGGCGGGCAAGGTGTGCTCCTCTCGTTGATCCATGACCAACTGCGGCGACGTGAAACTGGCCGCACGCACCACCCCACACCGATTACGACCGGCGGAAGGCGTGGCGACTGGCCGCAGTTCTTCGCGGCGCTGGAGGGGTACGCGTCGCGGCTCGGGCCGGGAAGGCGTGCACCTGGTCGGGTCCGGTCCTGGTCGATAAGGCGCGCGGCTCCCGCTCCGCCGGGCCTGCCTCCGGCACCGAGACATCCCGGTGACTGTCCCTATCAACAGCGATTCGTGGCCACACGGCGGAGCCAAGGGTCGTGGCGTTCGTTGAAGGGTGACATCTTGGACGACGGCTCCAGGGCACAGCGACCTCTCGCAGCGAGTGCCGCCACCCGGCGATGCCTAAGCAAGGCGATGCCGCATTCCACGACGTGGTGCTAGCAGCTGGGCGCCGGGTGGCGAGTCCTGACTGACGCCATCTTCTCGACGTGGCCTAGATCGCTGTGGACTCGGTGTGAGTGAGAGGGTTCGGGATTGCTTGCTACGGGCTGCCCGGTGCGCCGCTGCGTGTGCGGCGATTGGCTGTGCATTCGAGCATGGGCGATGTTTCCCGTGAAACATCGCGAGTGGATGTGTTGGGTGGGTGGGCGGGTCTAGGCGGGGATTCGTTGGGGAGCTGGACTTGGGTCTGGTGGGGTGGGGAGATGACAAGGCCCCGAGGTTCCAACTTGAGTTCTAGTGGTCGTTGCAACACCCCAGCCCAAGGGGTGCGATGGACGACTTCAAGATCCGCCAAGGACCGGTCAGCGCAGGGGCGCAAGAAGCTGACCCGTGAGCGGGCGGAATACTTCCGGCTCATGGATCAGGGGCTCAGCAGCCGAGAGGCGTGCCAGGTCGTCGGGATCAACTACCGGACCGGGAAGCGGTGGCCGAACGGCCGGAAACCCGTCGGGCGCGCACAAGGGGGCACCACCGATCAACACGGCGGTGCCCCCGCCCGGCCCGTCCCGCCACCTGCGCGAACACGACCGCATCCACATCGCCGACCGGCTGAGAGAAGGCGCCTGGCTGCGCACCATCGCAGCCGAACTGGGCCGCAGCCCCTCCACCATCAGCCGCGAGGTCCGCCGCAACCGCCACCCGACAGGCGGCCAGTACCGCCCGCACGCCGCCCAGGCCCGCGCCGGCGCCCGCCGGCCCCGTCCCAAGCCAGGCAAGATCGGGCAGAACCCCGGACTACGCGACTTCATCCAGCGCCATCTGCGCCTACGGTGAAGTCCAGAGCACATCTGTAACTCTGATCAGGTGTTTCCCCGATCGGCCGGAGATGCGGGTGACTCACGAGACCATCTACCAGGCCCTGTACGTCCAAGGCCGCGGGGAACTGAGCCGGGAACCGACCAAGGCATTGCGCTCGGGCCGCGCCCACCGTCGCCCGCACCGGCAAGCCGACCGGCGCCGGTTCCGCGCGATCCGGAACATGGTCATGATCAGCGAGCGTCCCGCCGAGGTCGCCGACCGGGCCGTGCCCGGCCACTGGGAGGGCGACCTGATCACCGGCAAGGACGGCAAGTCCGCGGCCGGCACCCTGGTGGAGCGCACCACCCGCTACGTGATGCTGCTCCACCTACCCCGCGGCCGCACCCCCGGCCTGGTCCGTGACGCCCTGATCGACACCGTCCAGACACTTCCACCCCACCTGGCGCGGTCCCTGACCTGGGACCAAGGCTCGGAGATGGCCGCCCACCGCGCGTTCACCATCGCCACCGACATCCCCGTCTACTTCCGCGACCCGGCAAGCCCGTGGCAGCGCGGCTCTCACGAGAACACCAGCGGCCTGCTGCGCCAGTACCTCCCCAAGGGCACCGACCTGAGCGTCCACACCCGTCAGCACCTGAACGCCGTCGCCGCCGAACTCAACTCCCGCCCACGCAAAACGCTCGGCTGGGAAACCCCAGCCGAGCGTCTCGCTAAGCTCCTGGCACCAGTCAACTGATCACCAGTATTGCAACGACCCCTCGAATCCGCCCAAGCCCCGGGGCCTTGTGGATGTGTGGTTATAGGCCGGTGTCTCTGGGGGGTGCCTCGTCGGGGGCCATGGCCTTGATGATGCGGTCCAGGTCTTCCATGGTGGCGAACTCGACGACGATCTTGCCCTTGTTCCGCCCCAGGTCGACGCGGACCTTGGTGTCGTATCGATCGGAGAGGCGGTCGGCCAGTTCCTGGAGGGCCGGGGCGACCGGCTTCTTGCGGCGGCCCTGGCGTGGGGGCGTTGGGCCGTCCTCGACCTGGCGCGTGGCGATGATCTCCTCGACGGCGCGGACGGACAGGCCCTCCTGAACGATGCGCAGGGCCAGGCTCTCCTGAGCCTCTTCGCTCTTGAGGCTTAGGAGAGCGCGGGCGTGACCGGCGGACAGGACGCCGGCGGCGACTCGGAGCTGGACCGCGGGCGGCAGGTTCAGTAGGCGCAGGGTGTTGGTGATGTGCGGACGGGAGCGGCCGATCCGGCTCGCCAGCTGTTCGTGGGTGGCGCCGAAGTCCTCCAGGAGCTGCTGGTACGCCGCCGCCTCCTCCAGCGGGTTGAGCTGCTCGCGGTGGAGGTTCTCCATGAGCGCGTCGCGCAGCATGTCGTTGTCGCTGGTGTCCCGGACGATCGCGGGGATGACGTTCAGGCCCGCCTTCTCCGCGGCGCGCTTGCGGCGCTCGCCCATGACCAACTCGTAGTCGTGGTCCTCGCCGACGAGCCTGCGGACCACGATGGGCTGGAGCAGTCCGACGATGCCGATGGACTCGGCCAGTTCGTCGAGGGCCGATTCGTCGAAGTTCTCGCGAGGCTGCCAGGGGTTCGCGCGGATCGAGTTCAGCGGGATCTCGGCGAAGTGGGCACCGGCGACCGGCTTGATGTCGTTGCCGGGCCTGCCGCCCTCGGAGCCGCCGGGCATACCGTTCCCAGTGCCGGATGCCTCGCCCGACCCTGGGGCGGGTGCGGGCGGGGCGGTTGGGATCAGGGCTCCAAGGCCCTTGCCCAGGCCACGTCGTTGCTGGCTCACTCCGGCGCTCCCCGGTGGGCCATTTCCGAGGCGGCTTCGCTGTAGGCGAGCGCACCGCTGGAGCCCGGGTCGTAGGTCATGACGGACTGTCCGTAGCTGGGGGCCTCGGAGACCCGGACGCTACGGGGGATCACTGTGTTGAGGACGACGTCGCCGAAGTGGTTCCGGACGTCCTCGGCGACCTGTGCCGCCAGGCGGGTCCGCGCGTCGTACATGGTGAGGAGGATCGTGGAGACGTTCAGCCCCGGGTTGAGGTGGGACTTGACGAGGTCCACGGTACGGATCAGCTGCCCGAGACCTTCGAGGGCGTAGTACTCGCACTGGATCGGGATGAGCAGCTCGTCCCCGCCCACGAGTGCGTTCACGGTCAGCAGGCCGAGCGACGGCGGGCAGTCGATCAGTACGTAGTCGAACTGGTCGGTGTCGTAGGAGTCCAGCGCGCGGCGCAGCCGGGACTCACGGGCCACCTTCGACACCAGCTCGATCTCGGCGCCGGCCAGGTTGAGGTTGGCCGGGGCGCAATGCAGGTTGGGGATCTCGGGTGCCGGGACGACGATGTCCGCCAGGGGAAGGTCCTCGATCAGCACCTCGTAGATGGACGGTACGTCGGCTCGATGCTCCACGCCGAGCGCCGTGGAGGCGTTGCCCTGAGGGTCGAGGTCGACGACCAGGACCTTGGCACCGTGCATCGCCAGCGAGGCGGCAAGGTTGACCGAGGTGGTGGTCTTGCCCACGCCGCCTTTTTGGTTGGCGATGGTGATCACCCGGCATGTGCTCGGCCGCGGCCATTCCTTGTCTCGCCGTTCGGGTCTCACCCGCACTGAGGTTTCACGTGAAACCTTGGCGTCCTTGAGTGCCTCGCGCACCAGCTCTGACTCCCCCTGAGTTGGTCCTCCACGCGGACCCGGTGGTGGCTGGACCCCGCCGTTCGCCGGCACGTAACCGACGGTCTCCGCCGTACCGGACGTCGTGTTACCCCACATCGCATGGCCGGAGGGCAGTGCGTCCCCCGCCTTGCCGGTCTTCGCCCCGGTGTCGGGGCCGGACGATTCGTCCTGGGGGGATTCGCTGGAGCGGTCAGGCCCGGAGGGCCAACTGGAGGAGCCCAGTCCTGGTCCCGTGCTCATGACGACCTCTTCTTCCTCGACCCTTTGGCGCGTCGGGGCGCGCGCTCGGCGACCACACGGACAAGCGTTGTCGGCGGATCGACCTTACCGCGCCCGACTTGCAGCAGCTCCGCGGTACGGACACCGAAGCGATCGAGAACCGGCTTCGCCTCGTCCAACTCGGCCGCCGCGCGCTCTCCCTTGAGCGCCAGCAGTTCCCCGCCGGGCCGCAAGAGCGGCAGGGCCCACTTTGCCAGGCGTTCGAGAGGGGCGACGGCGCGAGCGGTCGCCACGTCCATCGACATGTCCGCGGCCACCTCCTCGGCTCGGGCGCGGCGTACCTTGACGTTCGCCAGTTCGAGCAGCTCGACGCACTCGTTGAGGAAGGTGACACGGCGCAGCAACGGCTCCAGCAACGTGATCGACAGATCCGGCCGGATGATCGCCAGCACGATGCCGGGCAGCCCGGCGCCGGAGCCGATGTCCACGACTGTGGCGCCCTGGGGGACCGCCTCGGAGACAACGGCGCAGTTGATCAGATGACGTTCCCAGAGCCGGTCGACCTCACGCGGCCCGATCAGCCCGCGCTCGACCCCGTCCTCGGCGAGGAACTTCGCATAGCGTTCCGCGAGCGGCAGCGCATCCCCGAAAACCTCGCTCTCAATCCCCACCGTACGAATCGTTCCACAAAAACCAGCGAGGTCGCACAGTACACACTGGTCGGAGGGCCACAGGAACCTTACGGATCGGCTACGCCGTAAGGGCTCCCGCATACTCCGGGTCGATCGGGTACAGGGACGGGCAGTGCCGAACCCCCGGCTCATCGCACACCCCCGGAAGGAGGCTCCGAGACCATGGGTATCGGAGTCAGTCTCTCGTTCATCACCATCGGCGCGATCCTCGCGTTCGCGCTCCACGTCGATCTCAGCGGAGTCAACATCCAGTTGGTCGGCTGGATCTTCATCCTGGTGGGTCTGATCAGCATGGGATTCACGCTGAAGTACACCAGGCCGCGACGCCGCGCCACCATGATGGCCGGCACGGACCCCGGCTATGTGGAGGCGGAGGAGCCCACCGGCCCCGACACCTTGGTTCGCGAAGAACGGATCGTCGAACGCTCCGTGGACCGCCCCAGCGAGCATGTCGAACGTGTGATCGAACGCCCCGTTCCTCAACCTCCTGCCAACGGCCATTCGCAGCCCACCTCGACTCATCCGGCTCAAGACCCGGCACATGCGCAGGACCCTTCGTTCGCCCAGGACCCTGCGCAGGAGAATCTGACCGCCCGCCGTCGCCTCCGCCGCCGGAGCTCGTTCCGGCGCTGACCGATCAACCCCCCGACGGGGCACCTTGCCGGCCCGTGGGCGGTGGTCTGGCCAGGGCGCCGGTCGACACACTGTCGCCGACATGGTCAGCGTCTGGCTCTCGGTCACCTCGCCGAGCAGGTGCGGCGCGTGCGTGGTGACGGCCGTCCGGCTGATGCCCAGATGGCTCACCGCGTCAGCTTCGGTGGTTCTCCCCTCCTGGAGAGCCAGTAGCAGGCTCGATACCGATCCGGTCACCGGATTCGGGACCGTCGCTCGTCCACGTCCGGGGCGGCGCCGGATCCCCGGTGATCTCGGGAGGTGCCAGAGGGTGCCGCCTTGGCGATGGTGCTCGCCTTCGCCATCGGCGCGGACACGGGCGGAGGCGAGGAGGCCGCAGCCGGGCGGGCGTCCAGGTCGCCGCTCCGCAGGGATGGACGGCGCGGTCAGGGTCTCCGAGGGTCTTCAAAAACCGTGGCCTGGAGGTCCCCGAACTGGTCAAGCTCTGAGGAAAGCGTCCCAGCGGCGGGCTCGTCGGCTCATACCCTGGGCTCTCCTGGAGCGGTGGGGTCGGGAGATGGCCAGTCGGGCCAACTTGTGGAAACGTCGGCGGCGGTCGGATCACGTTTGCCCCTTGGGCAGGTGGGACGGGCTGACGATTCGATGGTGGCGGGTGGCTTCTGGGGGCGCCATACGTTCCACAGCCTGTGGATAACGCTGGTGGCGGAGTCCGGAGGGCTGCTTAGCGCGGGACTGCCGTGTGATCCGCGATCACAGCCGATCGATCTTGCCTCGGTCGACGGGAACCTGACCGCGCGTCACACCCCTGGATGTGCACAGGGCCACAGGGCTGGGCATCGTTGCCGCCACACCTGATGACTGCGCTTCGACCTGCTCGCCCGTTCGGTTCTGGAGGACGTGGGAATCAAGCAGTTATCCGGGAGCGTGTGCCAGCGCTGGTCGCGTTCATCACCGTAGGGCGCCTGGTGGTGGCTAGCGGATCAGGAGCGCCGAGACGTCGATGCGTCCGGAGCGGATTCGATCACGACCGCGCCGATGGCGCGGCTAGGTCGAGCGCCCATGGAGATTCGTCCTGCTTGAGAGCGTTTCTCGTGTGCGTGACGGGCGGGTGCGCACCGCTGGGGATTGTGTCGGTCGATCTTGTGGGGCGGTTGGTGCCGGACGAGTTGTTGCTGAGTGAAGCGCGCCCTCTGTTGCCGCGTTGTCCTCTACATGCCGCGAGGCGAGGTCCGTTGGGACGGGCCTCGCCTCGTTGGTGCTTGCCTAGAGATGATGTTGGGTGACGGCCGCAGGGCGGCTCCGGCCGGTTACCCGGTCAGGACGGGTAGACGACCACGTAGCGGTCGGGTTCCTCGCCCTCGGATTCGCTGCGGAGACCCGCGGCCGCCACCGCGTCGTGGACGATCTTGCGTTCGAACGGGGTCATGGGGGCCAGCGGCTTGGCCTGGCCGGACTGTTTGACCTCGGCGGACACGTCCTGTCCCAGCTTGGTCAGCTCGGCGCGGCGGCGCTCGCGGTAGCCGCCGATGTCCAGCATCAGGCGGGTGCGGTTGCCGGTCTGCCGGTGCACGGCCAGGCGGGTCAGCTCCTGCAGTGCCTCCAGCACCTCGCCGCGCTTGCCGACGAGTTCGTCCAGGGAGGCGCCGACCACGGCGACCAGCGCGCGCTCCCCCTCGACGTCCATGTCGATGTCGCCGTCATAGTCACCGATGTCCAGCAGGCCCTCGATGTAGTCGGCGGCGATCTCGCCCTCCTGCTCGAGCGCCTGGACGTCGACCTCGGTGGTGTCGGTCTGGCTCAACGGGGTCTCCTTCTCCGGCAAGGACAGGGGTCAAAACTAGCGCTTCTGGCTGCCGCTGCGCTTGCTGCGCGGCTTCCGCGTCGGCTGGTTCCGGACGACTTTGGGCTTCGGCTCCGGTTCCGTGGGCTGTTCGGGGCCCTTCTTGAGGCGTCCCTTGGTGCCGGTGGAGTTCGCCGACGCCTTGGCGCCGGCCTTGCCCTTGGCGGGACCCTTGGCGGGGCCCTTGCCGGTCGGTTGTGCCGAGGAGCCGTTCTCGGTCGCGCTCAGCGGCGGGTACTTGGAGTAGATGTAGTGCTGCTGCACCAGGGTCCAGCTGTTGGACGTGACCCAGTACATGAGCACGCCCAGGGGGAAGCCCAGGCCGAACAGGCCGAACAGCGGCGCGAGGAAGACCATCATCTTCTGCGCCTGCATCATCGGGTTCGCCTCATCGGTGACCGGCTGGCGCTGCATGCTGGCCCGTACCGTGAAGAAGGTCGTGCACGAGCTGATGACGACGGCGATGGCGGTGACGACGATGGCCGCCCAGGGCTTGGGGTCGGTGCTCCAGGCGTTCAGGAACGTGTCCGGGATGTGCGCGCCGAAGATGTCGGCCTTCTGGGCGCTCTGGACCAGCTCTGGGGTGACCGCGAAGACGCCCTCGCCGGGGTCGGCGTCGGAGATGCGGCGCAGTACCTGGAAGAGGCCGATGAAGACGGGCATCTGCACCAGGAGCGGCAGGCAGCCCGACAGGGGGTTGGCGCCGTTCTCCTGGTAGAGCTTCATGACCTCCTGGTTGAGGCGCTGCTTGTCGTTCTTGTACTTCTTGCGCAGCGCCTGGACCTTGGGGTTCAGCTCCTGCATCTTCCGGGACGCATGGATCTGCTTCACGAACAGCGGCACCATGGCCAGCCGCAGCAGCACCGTCAGCAGAATGATCGAACCGCCCCAGGCCCAGCCGCTGTCCTTGGGGACGAGGACGCTCAGGCCGGTATGGATCCAGACGATCAGTTGAGCGACGATCGAGTACAGCCAATCAAGCACCGGGAAGCTCCTTGGGCTCTGCTAGGGCGGGGCCGCTTTCGGCACGGCGGTCCTTGCCATGGCGGTCTCCGTCACGGCGATCCCTGCTAAGGCGGGGCCGCGAAGTACCGCTCTGGGCTTGGCGGTCTTCGCTAGGGGTCGTGGAGGGGGCGACGCCCTTGGCCGGCGGTACGGGGTCGTATCCACCACGGTTGAAGGGGTGGCACCGGCCGATCCGGCGGACGGTCAGCCAGCTGCCACGCAGCGCACCGTGCACCTGGAGGGCCTCCAGGCCGTAGGCGCTGCAGGTGGGCTGGAAGCGGCACTGCTGTCCGAGCAGGGGGCTCAAGAAGCGGCGGTAGGCGCGGACGAGCAGTATCAGGGCGCGCGCAGCGAGGCTCGGGCCCCGGGCCCCGCGCGGGGGCGTTGCGTGCCCCTCCGGATTGCTCGTCATCTCCGTCCCTTGGACGTTGGCCGCAGGAGCCGGTCGAGCGCCGACTCAAGGTCCGCGGCCAGTTCGTCGTAGCGCGCCGTTCCCGCAGCGGGGTTTGCACGCACTACGAGCAGGCTACCCTCCGGGAGCCGGTCCAGGTGCCCTCGGACCAGGTGCCTCAGCCGCCGGCGAACCCGATTGCGGACGACGGCGTTGCCGACCGTGCGGGACACGATGAACCCGACCCGGGGAGGGTCCGCCGCGGAGGCGGCCTCACGGCGATCCCCGCTTCCTGTGGATCCCGCGGGCGGGTCCGCGGCTCCGCCGGTGGTTTCGTCCCGGCGGAGCAGGTGCACGACGACGGTGGGCCGTCCAGCGCGGCGACCGCGCCGGACGGTCAGGGTGAACTCGTCCCGCCGCCGCATCCGGTGACCGGACGGCAGCATGCGAGGGGAAGGGTCAGACCGCGATGCGGGAGCGGCCCTTGGCGCGCCGCGCGGAGAGGATCGCGCGCCCGGCGCGGGTGCGCATCCGCAGCCGGAAGCCGTGCTTCTTGTGGCGGCGACGGTTGTTCGGCTGGAAAGTACGCTTGCTCACTCGAGGCTCCAGTGCTGCGGTCGGCTTGTCGTTAAGGCGTCTGTCTTCAGGCGTTGGGCTTGGCGCGATGTCTCGCATCGAGGGCCGCGTCCGGTCCCCCGCAGCGGGGGCCCACCCGTGCTCGCCCGGTCCGCACGGAACACACCCGTACGGGAAAAGAAGTGGGACGAGATGGCGGGCACACGGCTTCGCCGTCGATGCGACTCGACCTCAGAACGTTACGGGCTACCAGGCCATGCGGTCAAACGGAGCCCGCGGGTCAAAGCACTTGCTTACGGTAGCGGAGTTGCCTGTGGGCCGTGTGGCGATGGCCACGCGTCCGAGGGGCGTGCGGAGAGGATGTTGCGAGGCTCCGGCGCCGGGCGCTAAGGTCTCCGGGCGAGCCGACCAGAGTCCAGTCGTACGGTACGGCCGCGTCCTTCCCCGTCCCGCCTGATAGGCGGGTATCCGCTCCCCAGATAGCGCCATCCTGAGCCCGTCCGTCGCCGGTGGTGGTCCACCGACTTTTACACAGGGCTTCGATGCTCATACACAGCATGTGGACAACTCTGTGGACAACTCGTGAGAGAGTAAGTCTCCCGCGGCGCCGCTGAGGTCTCCGGGACCGGCCGCGCCCGTGGGAACGCTGGGCAGTGAAGGTGCTCCGGGGTCGGAGTGTTCGGGAGGGGACCTTGCGCATGGACGGACAGGATCTCGCATCGGTCTGGACCCGCACGCTCACGGCTCTCTCCGAAGGGGAACTTCCCGCGAGCTACCGCGCGTGGCTGCCGATGGTCCGGCCCCTGGCGCTGGTGGAGGGTACCGCCCTGCTGGCCGCGCCCAACGAGTTCGCCAAGGACGCCTTGGAGACGCGCCTGCGTGCGCTGATCACGCAGGCTCTTTCGCATGAGCTGGGACGGGAGATCCGTGTCGCGGTCACCGTCCAGCCTGAACCGCCGTCCGCGGCCGGTGCCTCGGCGGGGTCGCCGGGGTCGTCGTCATCCGGTGCGGCCGGCGAGCCGGGGCCGGGCCGGGGACAGCTCGAACGGCCACCCGATGCCTATGGGGAACGCCCGTACGCCGAGTACGAAGAGCGTCCCTACGATGACCGGTCGTACGAGGGGTACGAGGGCCGTTCGTATAGGGACCAGTCGTACGGTGACCGTTCCTACCCCGAGCAGGGGTATGGGGGCGCTCCGTCCGCAGGTTCTATCCACAGCCCCGGCGCGGGCGGTGGATATCTCTCAGAGGACGAGGACCGCGGGTGGCCTCAGCGTGAGGGCGAGCACGGCGGGCAGGGGCACGGCGGGGGTTTTCCGCCGCCGTCGTCCCGTCGTCCTGGATCGGGCCCTGGGCCGGAGCGATCGGCCGGAGGGCCGTCGCCGTTCGACGACGGACGTGGTTCCCAAGGGGGAGGTCCTCAGAACGGGCTGCCGGGGGCTTCCCACGGTGAGGGCTATTCAGGTACGGGCCGTCCCGGAATGGGCGGAGGAAACGGCGCGGACTCCTATGGCCATGGGGGAGAAGGCCAGGGACGACAGGGTCAACCGGGAGGACCCGGCGCCCCGCAGGGAGGGCGAGGGCACGCGCCCTCTCACCTGAACGACCGCACCCTGGGCGCGTCCAGGCAGGGCCCGGGTCGTGGTGAGCCGTCCCAGGGACGGAGCGGGGCAAGCGGCGAGCCCCAGAGTGGCCTCGGCACGGAAGGCGCCGCCTACGCGTCGGCGGACTCCTACAGAGGGGAGGAGTCCTACCGCGACGAGTCCTCCTACAGGGGTGAAGGCGCGGCGTTCCGGGACGAGGACCTTCCGAACGTGCCGAAGCCCCGAGGTGCCCACTCGCCTGGCCATCCGGGTGGCGGCCCCGGAATGGGTCCGCCCCCAGGGACCGGCCCGGCGGGCAGCGGTCCGGCGCCGGGGGCTGAGCACGCACGGCTCAACCCCAAGTACACCTTCGAGACCTTCGTCATCGGCTCCTCCAACCGCTTCGCACACGCCGCGGCAGTGGCGGTCGCCGAGCAACCGGCCAAGGCGTACAACCCGCTGTTCATCTACGGCGACTCGGGCCTGGGCAAGACGCACCTTCTGCACGCCATCGGCCACTACGCGCAAAGCCTCTTCAACGGGGCGCGCGTGCGGTACGTGAGCTCCGAGGAGTTCACCAACGACTTCATCAACTCGATCCGCGACGGCAAGGCGGACGGCTTCCGCCGGCGGTATCGGGACGTCGACATCCTCCTGGTCGACGACATCCAGTTCCTCGAAGGCAAGGAACAGACGCAGGAGGAGTTCTTCCACACCTTCAACACCCTGCACAACGCGAGCAAGCAGATCGTCATCTCCAGTGATCGGCCGCCCAAAGAACTGGTGACGCTGGAGGATCGGCTGCGCAACCGGTTCGAGTGGGGCCTCACCACCGACGTCCAGCCGCCGGAGCTGGAGACCCGGATCGCGATCCTGCAGAAGAAGGCGCGGCAGGAGGGCCTGGCCGCGCCCCCGGACGTGCTGGAGTTCATCGCGTCCCAGATCGCGACCAACATCCGCGAGCTGGAGGGCGCGCTGATCCGGGTGACGGCGTTCGCCAGCCTCAACCGGCAGTCGGTGGACATGAAGCTGGCGGAGATCGTCCTGAAGGACCTGATCCCCAACGACACCGGCCCGGAGATCACCGCCGCGATGATCATGGCGCAGACGGTGGAGTACTTCGGGACCACGATCGAGGATCTGTGCGGCCCGTCCCGGTCCCGGATGCTGGTGACCGCCAGGCAGATCGCGATGTACCTGTGCCGCGAGCTGACCGAGCTGTCGCTGCCGAAGATCGGCCAGCAGTTCGGCGGCCGCGACCACACCACCGTGATGCACGCCGAGCGGAAGATCAGATCCCTGATGGCCGAGCGCCGCGCGATCTACAACCAGGTGACCGAGCTGACCGGGCGCATCAAACACCAAGCGCGCAAGCGCTGACCCAAGCCCGTCCGCTCCCGCCTAGGGGTCCGGCGGGTCGGTGGGGCCCGGCTTGGACGCGAAGCACCTAGAGCTGTCCACACCGGAGCCAGGCGCAGAGGCCGGGCGCGTGTGCAGCGGCGAGAGCCAAGGCAAACCCCCGATACCCACAGGCTGGGGAAAACACTGGGGATCCAAGTGGAAAAGCCAGGGGACAACCTGCGGAGAACCTGAGGACAAGACGTGGATGGTTTGGGGACGGGCTGGGGACGCCGCCCGGCATCATGGGGACGGCTCCGTGGACAAGCTGAGGATTGCCTGGGGACGCGCTGGGGACGGAGCGCCCGGCGGCTCCGGCTCGGCGCGGTCTCCGGGGTGTCGGCCGGCGGATCCGCGGTGTCCGGCCGGAGAACCTGCGGAGAACCCGTGGATAACCGGGGGATGAGGTGAGGATGACGTGTGGGGACGGTTTCGCCATCCTCAGGCGGCGCCGCCGCGTCCACTCCGAACCCACAGCGCCGGTGGACAAAAACAGGTCATTCACCTGCGCGGACGTCGGATGTCCACACTGTCCACCGCCCCTATGACGAGTACTGCCTCTTGTCTCTACCCAAGAAAAGAACCATCTCAACTCAGGGCCTGGGGATCCCGTGTCCCGGGCGTCCCAAATGATCAGTTCCACCCAATCCGCGAACCGAAACCTTCAGGAGGCGGGTCCCCATGAAGTTCCGCATCGACAGAGACGCCCTCGCCGACGCCGTGGCGTGGACCGCCCGGACCCTTCCGGCCCGGCCGCCCGTGGCGGTGCTGGCCGGCATGCACATGGTGGCCGGGGGTGAGGGCAACGCGGACCGGCTGAAGCTGTCGGCGTTCGACTACGAGGTCTCCGCGCAGGTCGCCACGGAGATCGACGTGGAGGAGGCGGGAAGCGCCCTGGTGTCGGGACGGCTCCTGGCCGAGATCTCGCGCAGCCTGCCCCCACACCCTGTGGAGGTGACCACGGACGGCGCCAAGGTCATGCTCCGTTGTGGCAGCGCGAAGTTCACACTGCTCACCATGCCTGTGGAGGACTACCCGACACTCCCCCAGATGCCACCGGCCGCCGGTGCCGTGGGAAGCGACGAATTCGCGGCCGCGGTCAACCAGGTCGCCGTCGCGGCCGGTAAGGACGCGACCATCCCCATGCTCACCGGTGTGCGTGTGGAAATCGAGGGCGAGACGGTCACCCTGGCCGCGACCGACCGCTACCGGCTCGCCGTACGGGAGATGCACTGGAAGCCGGACCGTCCCGACTTCACCGCGGTGGCCCTGGTGCCCGCCAAGACCCTGGCCGACACCGCCAAGTCGCTGACCGCGGGCGCGGAGGTCTCCATCGCGCTGGGCGGCGCCGACGGCGCGGGCGAAGGGATGATCGGTTTCGAGGGCGGGGGGCACCGCACCACGTCCCGGCTGCTGGACGGCGACTTCGTGAAGTACCGCTCGCTGCTGCCCAGCGAGTACGCGGGCCTCGCCGAGGTCCAGACCGCGCCGTTCATCGAGGCGGTCAAGCGGGTGTCCCT
Organism: Actinomadura sp. SCN-SB; assembly: GCF_043906805.1. NCBI lineage: Bacteria > Bacillati > Actinomycetota > Actinomycetes > Streptosporangiales > Thermomonosporaceae > Actinomadura > Actinomadura sp. SCN-SB. The sequence goes on from NZ_JBIMPP010000019.1 coordinate 14,765, forward strand.
GGTGGCCGAGCGGAACACCCCTGTACGGCTCTCGTTCAGCCAGGGAGAGGTCGTCCTGGAGGCGGGGACCGGGGATGAGGCCCAGGCCGTCGAGGCGCTTGAGGCGACGCTGGAGGGCGACGACATCGCGATCGCGTTCAACCCCGGGTTCCTGCTGGACGGGCTGGCGGCGATCGGCTCGGACGTGGCGCGGCTGTCGTTCACCACGCCCACCAAGCCCGCGGTGCTCACCGGCAAGCCTCCGCAGGAGGGTGAGAACCCCAGCTACCGTTACCTGATCATGCCGGTGCGGCTGTCGGGCTGACCCTTGGACCTGCACGGGTGCATGGTTCGCGCCGTAGGGGAGGATGTGGCGGACTATGCGGACACCCGTGCGGGTTGTCCACATTGGCTTCCGCTCCTGGGTTCGCACCGGACCCACACGGGACCACAAAGGCGGGCATTGCACGCGTAGGCGGCTGTTTGCGGGTACGCCTAGGCGCGATGCGGTGTGGGCCGCCCTGGGCGGGACGCCGACGATGTAGGGCACGCACGACGACGCGTACGGCGACGACGCCACGTACAGGGGAGAGAAGACATGGAGATGGGGATCATCGGCCTGGGCAGGATGGGCGGCAACATGGCCGATCGCCTTCGCCGGGGTGGTCACACGATCGTCGGTTACGACCATCATCCGGAGAACAGCGATGTCTCCTCGATGGAGGAACTGGTGGAGCGGCTGACTCCGCCCAGGACGGTGTGGCTGATGATCCCCGCGGGCCCGCCCACGCATAAGGCCATCCACAGGCTTGGGGAAATCCTCGAACCTGGGGATCTCGTCATCGACGGTGGCAACTCCCACTATGTGGACGACCAGAGGCACGGCGAGGAGCTGTCGGCCCGGGGGATCGGCTTCCTCGACTGCGGGGTCAGCGGCGGCGTATGGGGGAACAAGAACGGCTACGCCCTCATGGTCGGCGGCGACGAGGAAATGGTGAAGCGCGCCATGCCGATCTTCGAGACGCTCAAGCCCGAGGGCGAGTACGGCTTCGTGCACGCGGGGAAGGTCGGCGCCGGGCACTTCGTCAAGATGGTCCACAACGGCATCGAGTACGCGATGATGCAGGCGTACGGGGAGGGCTGGGAGCTGATCGAGGCCAGCGACCTGGTCACCAACGTGCCCGAGACGTTCCGCAGTTGGGAGCAGGGCACCGTCGTCCGTTCCTGGCTGCTCGACCTGATGAACCGCGCGCTGGCCGACGATCCCCACCTTGAGCGGCTGCGCGGCTACGCCAACGACTCCGGTGAAGGACGGTGGACCGTCCAAGCGGCGGTGGACCACGCCGTGCCGCTCCCCGCCATCACCGCCGCGCTGTACGCGCGTTTCGCCTCCCGCCAGAAGGACTCCCCCGCGATGAAGGTCGTCGCGGCCCTCCGCAACCAGTTCGGCGGCCACCCGGTCGAGGCCGCCAAGGGCGCCGACTCCCCCGGCGCCGACGTCAAGCCGCCCTCCCTGTAGTCCCTCGTAGTTCTCCGGGGGGCGCGCGGGTGGACTCTCGGTGGTCTTGGCCGTCAGGTACCGCGGGCCTGTAAAGGCTCTACCCTCGTGTCTCGTGCACGTCGCCCACCTTTCGCTGCAGGACTTCCGCTCGTACGCCTCCGCCGAGGTCGCGCTGGAGCCGGGAGCCACCGCGTTCGTGGGGCCGAACGGCCAGGGCAAGACGAACCTTGTGGAGGCCATCGGCTACGTGGCCTCGCACAGCAGCCATCGCGTGGCGACGGACGCCCCCTTGGTGCGCCAGGGGGCTCCCCGGGCGATCGTGCGGGCCGGGGTGGTGAAGGACGACCGCAAGGCCCTGATCGAGCTGGAGATCAACCCGGGCAAGGCCAACCGGGCGCGCCTCAACCGTTCGCCCGTCCCCAGGCCCCGCGAGATCCTGGGGATGCTGCGCACCGTCCTGTTCGCCCCGGAGGACCTGTCCCTGGTCAAGGGGGACCCTGGGGAGCGGCGCCGGTTCCTGGACGAGTTGCTGACGGCACGCGCGCCCAGGTTCGCGGGCGTCCGGTCCGACTACGACCGGGTTCTGAAGCAGCGCAACGCCCTGCTCAAGTCGGCGGCCGCGCACAGGCGATCCCCCGGACCAGAGGTGCTGGCCACCCTCGACGTATGGGACTCCCACTTGGCCCGTACGGGTGCGGAGTTGCTGTCAGCCCGGCTGGAGCTGGTGGCCGCGCTGCGCCCCCTGGTCGCCCGGTCCTATGCGGCGATCGCGCCTGGGAGCGACGTGGCGGGGCTTGTGTACAAGAGCTCCTTGGGTGAGACGAAGTTGTCCACAGACCGTGCACAACTCGCGGAGCAGATGCTCGCCGCCGTGGCGGAGACGCGGCGGCAGGAACTGGAGCGCGGGATCAGCCTCATCGGCCCGCACAGGGACGACCTCGTCCTTCGCCTGGGGGAGCTGCCCGCACGCGGCTATGCCAGCCATGGCGAGTCGTGGTCGTTCGCTCTGGGACTGCGGCTGGCGGCCTTCGATCTCCTGCGCGCGGACGGGGACGACCCAGTGCTGATCTTGGACGATGTGTTCGCCGAGCTGGACACGGGACGGCGCAGCAGGCTCGCGGAGATGGTGGCGCAGGCGGAGCAGGTCCTCATCACCGCGGCGGTGCCGGTGGACGTCCCGAAGGAACTGGCCGGCAACTCGTACACCGTTGCCGATGGGAAGGTGACCCGTGAGTGAGCGCACTCCCAGTCGGCCCTCGGACGACCCTTCGGGTGGCGATGATCCACAGGCTGTGTATAACTCCACCGATGCGGTGAATTACGCCGACGATGCGGCCGACTCCGGTAGGGACGACGGTAAGTCCGTCCCTTCGGGGAAATCGGGGATCGAGTTGGCTCGCGAAGCCCTGGCGCAGGCGAAGGCAGACGCCCGCAAGCGCGGCTCCGTACCGGGGCAAGGCGGAAAACGTAAGGGAGGCGGCCGACCCCTCGTGATACGGGAGCCCGGCCGTGGGGGCGATCCCAAAATGTTCGGGACGGCCATACGGGAGCTTCTGGCGTCCCGGGGCTGGGAGCAGCGCGCGGCCGTCGGAGGAGTCTTCGGCAACTGGCCCGGCATCGTGGGCCCTGAGCTGGCCGAGCACACCCGTCCCGAACGCTTCGAGGACGGCGAGCTGACGGTGGTCGCGGACTCCACCACGTGGGCGACGCAGCTCAGGTTGCTGGCGTCCACGCTGGTCAGGCGGCTGAACGAGGAGCTGGGGCACGGAACGGTCCGGAAGGTCAAGGTCGTCGGCCCGTCCTCGGGCCCCCGCCGCCCCGGAGGCTGGCGCGTCCGCTGATCGGCGCCCCGGGCCTCCGCGGCGACCCCGGAATCGCGGCCGGGCACGGCTCCGAAGCCACCGCCGGACACCCGGCGCCGGGCACCCTGCGTGATCGAATCGGCCCTCGGCGAACACGGAATGTCAGTGCCGTGTGACAGCGTTCATTCCGTACGACTGGACCACGCGCAGGAGGCGCTATGGACCGGCCACGCGGCGCGATCGGACGGCTGCGCGCGGCCATCGGGCGGCGCGGAACCGAGCCCGTCGGCCGACGGATGAACTTCGCGGACGAGCGCCCCGTAGGCCAGAGAACCCCCCCGGGCCTATGGGGGGTCACATCTCCTCGCCCGTCCGGCCGCCACACGCGCACACAGCGCTCGTCAGTGCCACTTTTTGGGCTACGAGCCGGTAGAATGAAATCGGGTTCAGGATGCTGTGCCGCCATGGGTCGCCCGGGTCTCTGGCCGACTGTCCAGAGCGAGAGGGGCGCCCATACGTGTGTTACGGGGCACACCGCGTTCTCCGACGAGCGCGGGCGACGGGCATCCCCGGCAGGAGGATCTCCTTTGGCGTACGACGCTAGTTCGATCACTGTCCTTGAAGGTCTGGAGGCGGTCCGCAAACGCCCGGGCATGTACATCGGCTCGACCGGCGAGCGGGGCCTGCACCACCTGGTATACGAGATCGTCGACAACTCCGTCGACGAGGCCCTGGCCGGGTATGCCGACGAGATCGTGGTGACGCTGCTGGCCGACGGCGGCGTCCGGGTGTACGACAACGGGCGCGGCATCCCCGTGGGCGAGCATCCGGTGGAGAAACGCCCCGCCATCGAGCTGGTGCTGACCACGCTGCACGCGGGCGGCAAGTTCGACGGAAAGTCCTACGCGGTGTCCGGCGGCCTGCACGGCGTCGGGTCGGCGGTGGTGAACGCGCTGTCGTCCCGGCTGGAGGCCGAGGTGCGGGTGGACGGCCACGTGTGGCGGCAGTCCTACACCTGGCGGGGCCCGGTGGCTCCGCTGGCCAAGGGCGAGCCGACGTCCGAGACCGGCACCACGATCACGTTCTGGCCGGACGGGACCATCTTCGAGACCCTTGAGTGGAACTTCGAGACCCTGTCCCGCCGCATGCAGGAGATGGCCTTCCTCAACCGCGGCCTGTCGATCTCCCTTGTGGACGAGCGTCCGGGCCACGGCGTGGGCGACGACGGCGAGCCGCGCGCCGTCCGCTACCACTACGAGGGCGGCATCGAGGACTTCGTCCGCTACCTCAACGGCAAGCGCGACGCCGTGCACGACTCGGTGATCTACTTCGGCGACGACACCGAGGGCATGTCCGTCGAGATCGCCATGCAGTGGAACTCCTCGTACGCCGAGTCGGTGCACACCTTCGCCAACACGATCAACACGGCCGAGGGCGGCAGCCACGAGGAGGGCTTCCGGGCGGCGCTGACGACGATCGTCAACCGCTACGCCAGGGAGCAGCGGCTGCTGCGGGAGGGCAAGGACGACAACCTCACCGGTGAGGACGTCCGCGAGGGCCTGACCGCGATCATCTCGATCAAGCTGGCCGACCCCCAGTTCGAGGGGCAGACCAAGACCAAGCTCGGCAACACCGAGGCCAAGTCGTTCGTCCAGAAGGCCTGCAACGAGCACCTGCGCGACTGGTTCGAGCGCAACCCCGGTGAGGCCAAGGAGATCGTCAACAAGGCGACGCAGGCGGCGCGGGCCCGGATCGCGGCCCGGCAGGCGCGCGACCTGACCCGCCGCAAGAGCCTGCTGGAGTCGACCTCGCTGCCCGGCAAGCTGTCGGACTGCCAGTCCACCGACCCCTCGGTGTCCGAACTCTACATCGTGGAGGGCGACTCGGCGGGCGGCTCGGCCAAGGGCGGACGCAACCCGCACTTCCAGGCGATCCTGCCGATCCGCGGCAAGATCCTCAACGTGGAGAAGGCGCGGATCGACCGCATCCTCAAGAACAACGAGGTGCAGGCGATCATCACCGCGCTGGGCACGGGCGTGCACGACGAGTTCGACATCAACCGGCTCCGCTACCACAAGATCATCCTGATGTCGGACGCCGACGTGGACGGCCACCACATCAACACGCTGCTGCTGACCTTGCTGTTCCGGTTCATGAAGCCGCTGATCGAGGCCGGCCACGTGTACCTGTCCCAGCCTCCGCTCTACAAGATCAAGTGGGACGCGCGGGGCCAGGACGCCGACTACGCCTACTCCGACCGCGAGCGCGACGCCATCATCGAGGCGGGCATCGCGGCAGGCAAGCGCGACCCGCGCCCCCGCGACCTGGTGCAGCGGTTCAAGGGTCTGGGCGAGATGAACGCCAGCGAGCTGTGGGACACCACCATGGACCCGGACAACCGGCTCCTGCTGCAGGTCACGCTGGACGACGCGGCCCAGGCCGACGAGCTGTTCAGCGTGCTCATGGGCGAAGAGGTGGAGCCGCGCCGCGAGTTCATCCAGCGCAACGCCAAGGACGTCCGATTCCTGGATATCTGAGGACCCGGCCGTTGAAGCTCCCAGGCATCGGAGTCCTCAGCCGACCGAAGGCGGCCGCGCCCTCCCGGGCACCCGAGCGCCTTCACCCGGGTGACGCGGCCGGCACGCCGGCCCGCATCCCGGCCGCCGTCCCGGGCGGTGCCCCGGGCGGGCGGCCCGAGCGGCGTCCCGGTCGGCACAGCCGGACTTCCTTTGCTTCCACTACTAGAAGAGGTCTTTGAGAGTGACGGACGTGACCACAGAGAGCGGGGGCCCGCCAGAGCGCATCGAGCCCGTCGACATCCAGGTCGAGATGCAGCGCAGCTACCTCGACTACGCGATGTCGGTCATCGTCTCGCGCGCGCTGCCCGATGTGCGCGACGGGCTCAAGCCGGTGCACCGCCGCGTGATGTACGCGATGTACGACGGCGGCTACAGGCCCGACCGCGGCTACTTCAAGTGCGCCCGCGTCGTCGGCGACGTCATGGGGAACTACCACCCCCACGGTGACTCGCCCATCTACGACGCCCTGGTGCGCCTCGCCCAGCCCTGGGCGATGCGGTACCCGCTCATCGACGGCAACGGCAACTTCGGCTCGCGCGGCAACGACCCCGCCGCGGCCATGCGGTACACCGAGTGCCGCATGGCGCCCCTGGCGATGGAGCTGCTGCGCGACATCGACAAGGAGACCGTCGACCTCTCCCCCAACTACGACGGCCGTTCCCAGGAGCCGGACGTCCTCCCGTCCCGCTACCCGAACCTGCTGGTCAACGGGTCGGCGGGCATCGCGGTCGGGATGGCGACCAACATCCCGCCGCACAACCTGCGCGAGGTCGCCGAGGGCGTCCAGTGGTACCTGGAGAACTACGGCGTCAGCGACGAGGAGCTGCTGGAGGCCCTGATCCAGCGGATCAAGGGCCCCGACTTCCCCACCCACGGCCTGATCGTCGGCCGTAAGGGCATCGAGGACGCCTACCGCACCGGCCGCGGCTCGATCACCATGCGCGCGGTCGTCGAGGTCGAGGAGATCCAGGGCCGCACCTGCCTGGTCGTCACCGAGCTGCCGTACCAGGTCAACCCCGACAACCTCGCGCTGAAGATCGCGGAAGGGGTCAAGGAGGGCAAGCTCGACGGGATCGCCGACGTCCGGGACGAGACCTCGGGCCGCACCGGCCAGCGGCTGGTGATCGTGCTGAAGCGGGACGCCGTCGCCAAGGTCGTCCTGAACAACCTCTACAAGCACACCCAGCTCCAGGAGACGTTCGGCGCGAACATGCTCGCGCTGGTGGACGGGGTGCCGCGCACGCTGCGCCTCGACCAGTTCGTCCGGCACTGGGTGGCGCACCAGATCGACGTCATCGTCCGCCGCACCCGGTTCCTGCTGCGCAAGGCCGAGGAGCGCGCGCACATCCTGCGCGCCCTGCTCAAGGCGCTGGACCGGATCGACGAGGTGATCGCGCTGATCCGCCGGTCGCCGTCGGCGTCGGAGGCGCAGAGCGGCCTGATGCGGCTGCTGGAGATCGACGAGATCCAGGCCCAGGCCATCCTGGACATGCAGCTGCGCAAGCTGGCCGCCCTGGAGCGCCAGCAGATCACCGACGAGTACGACAAGCTGATGGCGGAGATCGCCGACTACAACGAGATCCTGGCCTCGCCCGAGCGGCAGCGCACGATCGTCGGCGAGGAGCTGGCCCCGATCGTCGAGAAGTACGGCGACGAGCGGCGCACCCAGATCGTCCCGTTCGACGGCGACGTGTCGTACGAGGACCTGATCGCCGAAGAGGACGTCGTCGTCACCATCACCCGCGGCGGCTACGCCAAGCGCACCAAGACCGACCTGTACCGGGCGCAGCGGCGCGGCGGGAAGGGCGTGCGCGGCGCGCAGCTCAAGCAGGACGACATCGTCGACCAGTTCTTCGTCACCACGACGCACCACTGGATCCTGTTCTTCACCAACAAGGGCAGGGTGTACCGGGCGAAGGCGTACGAGCTGCCCGAGGGCGGCAGGGACTCGCGCGGCCAGCACGTCGCCAACCTGCTGGCCTTCCAGCCGGACGAGCACATCGCCCAGGTCATGGACCTGCGTGACTACGACGTCGCCCCGTACCTGGTGCTGGCCACCAAGAAGGGCCGGGTCAAGAAGACCGCCCTGGCCGACTTCGACTCCCCGCGCACCGGGGGGATCATCGCGATCAACCTGGTCGGCGACGACGAGGTGATCGCGGCCCGGCTGGTGTCCCCCGAGGACGACCTGCTGCTGGTCTCCACCGGCGCCCAGGCCATCAGGTTCCGCGCCGACGACGAGTCGCTGCGCCCGATGGGACGGGCCACCAGCGGTGTGATCGGGATGCGGTTCGACGGCGACCACGACGTCCTCAACATGCTCGTCGCCCAGCCGGACGGCGGGGCCGACGTCCTGGTGGCCACCGAGGGCGGCTACGCCAAGCGCACCCCGATCGATCAGTACCCTGTGCAGGGACGCGGGGGCAAGGGCGTGCTGACCGCTAAGATCGTGCAGACGCGCGGCCGGCTGGTCGGGGCGCTGATGGTGGGCCCGGACGACGAGGTGTTCGCGATGACCTCCAACGGCGGCGTCATCCGCACCACCGCCGCGGAGATCAAGCAGTCCGGCCGGCAGACCATGGGCGTCCGCCTGATGAACCTCGCCGAGGGAGACAGCGTGGTCGCCATCGCGAGGAACGTAGAGTCCATGGAGGAAGCGGACGCCGAGGTGCCCGGGGGGAGCGAGGGTGACTGACCACCCTGAGGCCGTCCCCGGGCAGCCTGGCGGCCATCCCTTAGGCCAGGAGGACACGTGAGCACCCAGCCCGGCAAGGACGAGGCCCGGCCTCCCGCCGGCCACACCGGTCAGGCGCCCGCCTCCGCCTCCGCCTCCGAACCGGCCCCGGGCTCCGCGCCCGGCTCGGCCACCGAGCCGGACCTGTCCTTGGCCGGGTCGGGGTCCGGCAAGGCCGTCGGCTCGTCCTCCGGTTCCGAGCCGGGCAGGACGGCCGGCGCGTCCGCCGCCACCTCCGAACGGGACGGGACGACCGTGGAGATCTCCGAGGCCGACGAGACCAAGGCCGACCTGCCCAAGATCGACGCCAACGCCGACAAGCCGGTGGTCTCGTCCGCGGCGGCGCCTTCGGCCGCTTCGGGCACCGGATCAGCGTCCGGCATCCCGCCGGTCAAGGACACGCCCTCGGCGCCGTCGTCCGATCCGTCCGCCGGGCGGCAGAGCTGGACGCCGTCGTTCCAGCCCGCCTCGTCGGCGTCCACCGATGGCGCCGAGGTGAAGGGCGCACCCGCGCCGCCTCGACCCGACGCTCACACTCCGGGATCGGGTGGTTACGGTTCCGGTAACTCCGGGCCGGGCATACAGGGTGCCATGAACGCCACCCCGGCCGGACCCGATCCCGCAGGTCAGAACCACGGCAATCCCGGCGCCCAGGCAGGCCAGATCCCGGGCACGGCCGCGCCCCAGCAGGCCGCGTCCGGCCCCGGCGGCGGGCAGTCCCGATTCGGGAGGGGCGGGCTCTCGGGCACCCTCCTGAAGAACAGGACGGCCAAGTTCGCGTCCGCCGCCAAGCCCACCGGCGGCGGCAAGACCGCGCGCAAGGCACAGCTGCAACTCGCCCGGCTGGAGCCCTGGTCGGTCATGAAGTTCAGCTTCGTGATGTCGCTGGTCTGCTTCATCGTGCTGCTCGTCGCCGTGACCGTCCTGTACGTGATCCTGTCCTGGCTGGGCGTGTTCTCGGCGATCACCGACACGGTGTCCGAACTGACCCGCCGCCAAGGCGAGACCACCGGCGGCCTCGACGCCGGAAGCTGGTTCTCCTTCGTCCGCGTCTTCAGCTACACGGTGCTGGTCGGGGCCCTCAACGTCCTGCTCATCACCGCCCTGTCCACGGTCGCGTCCGTCATCTACAACCTTGCCGCGGACCTGGTCGGAGGTGTCGAAGTCACCCTCAAGGAGGCCGAATGACCGGCCTCGTCCCCCTACCGACAATCGATTTCCGGTTGCCCCTCCCGATGGGGTAACCTCTCGTTGCGCCGCGAGACATCCGCGGCATCCGGGCCTGTAGCTCAGTCGGTTAGAGCGCATCGCTGATAACGATGAGGTCGGAGGTTCAAGTCCTCCCAGGCCCACCCGGATCGGACCCCTTTCCGAGGTCGAGATCGCAGAAGTGCCGTCCCCTTGTGTGGGAATGTCATAGGCGATCTTCGTCTCTCACCTTCCCTGTCACCCGTAGCCGGGACCTTAGCGGCGCGTCCAAAGACTTCTTTCACATTGCTGTCAGCGCGTCGAGGAGTTTCTGGCGCATCGCCGCAGCACGTGCAGGAGATACCGCCGACCCGTGCTGCGGATGTGGCCGAGCCGCTCGCGTCCACCGGGTGCCCGTACGGTCGATGTGTACGGACGCGTCGCCCCCAGCAGTGCTCGCGCATAAGTGTGCACCAAGGGACCGTTATCGACGCGGACGTGTGGGTTGGCGGCGTGCGCAAGGTCGAACCCTCGTCGGCGAGGCGGCGTACGGCGCGGATCAGGAACCGGCGGTTCTCCAACGCCGCAGTGGCCAGTTCCGGTGCGAGCGCCAAAACCTGCCTGGCCGCTTCCCGTCCGACCTGATAGTTGTCCTTGTTAGGCAGAGGGACGGTCGGGTGACGTCGAGGTCCCCTGGAGCCGGTCTCCGATGCCGACACGAAGTCGGGACCAGCGTCACGGCGTGTGCAAGACGCGTCGTGCCGGCACGCCAGGATGATCGCGCCCAGCCCGATCCGGCTGAGCAGCACGGTCACGTGCCTGCCCCAGGGGGCATGTGCGACGCGGCTTTTGGACTATCTCGGCGTCAGGACGTCACACGTGCGTCAGCTCTCACGTGACGCTCGGCTGATCCTCCGCCCTTGGGGTGGTCGTGACACTGGTTGATGGGGTTGGGGCGTGAAGGTGCTCCCGTCTTCGTTCGGGAGGGACGGCGGGTGGGTTATTCGCAGACCGTGCCGTCGCGGTCTCGGTCCTGGTACCACTCGTACTCAGGGTCGACGCCGTGGCGGTAGGGGCCCAGGCCCGCTCGCTTTGCGGCGGCGCAGGTGGGGTAGCGCGGGTCGAGGGCCGGTTTCGGCTTGGGGGCGCGTTTGGGTGTCCGGCGGGTTGTTGGGCGCTTGGTCTTTTTGGTGGGGGACGGGCTGGCTGTACGTGTGGGTGCCGGTTGGCTGGAGGTCTCGGTCGGCGACGGTGTCGATGGCGGCGACGAGGGGGTTGAGGGCGGTGCTGAGGGCGAGGCCGAGCTTGAGGCGGCGGCTCCGGTGCCTGCGGTCGTCGGGGTGGACGCCAACCCGATGCCGGTGATGCAGCCGCCCAGGCAGCCCAGCAGCAGGCAACCGGTGGCGATGGCCGCGACGGCGGGGCGGGAGACGCCCGGGTCACGTCGGTAGGGACGCGGGCCGGGCGGCGGTGGTCCGGGGGGTGGTCCGTACATGTTGTCGATCCCGTCTTGAGAGGCCGGTCCGGCGGGGGGCCCTGCCCTCTGGAGCGGGGGAGACGTTCGTGTGACGCTTGATGCCGGCGCGGCGGATTACACGTGGCGTGATGCGGCCAGTACGGGTCGCGGGGGGTGGGAGGATTCCGCTGAGGCTGGGGACAAGGTTGCGGATAGAAGGTGGACACCGCGCACGGGCTTCCCAGTGGATTGTGGAGGCGTGTTATCCACAGGCTGTGGATCGAGATCCACGCCAAGCCCCTTTGTGCAGGTCAGCCCGATGGGCATGGGGTGAGCTGCGGAGACGGTGGCGGGGACGGATCGGTGGACGAAGCGACGGGCGGGTTGTCCACCGTTGGGGATCGGCTTCATCCACAGGCGGTGCCGGCCGGATGGGCGGCGAGTGTCGGAGGGGAGCGCTAGATTGCGCGTCATGCCGATCGAGTCCCCCTTCTCCCGGTTGCCCGACGATCTTCCGGCGGGTGCGCCGGTGGAACCCGACCCCGTTTACCTCGATGAGGAGGAGTGGACGGGACCGGATTTCCTGTGGGTGTCGAACGAGCCCGCCGGTGACGCGGCCATGCACTGGATGCGGTTGTTCGAGCGCCGCGAGGAGACGGGGCTGTACCCGTTGCTGCTGAACACGCTCGACGGTGAGCCGGGTCGGCCGTGGCACGTCGGCGAGCTGTTCCCCAAACCGGTGGGGACGATCGACGTCCTGACCGCGAACGGGGTGCTGCGGCGCTTCTGGGACGCGGTCGCGCCCGAGCCCGAGGAGGACGGGGCCGATGACTTCCTCAGCGGTCCGTGGCCTGGGCTCGCGGCGGCCGGTGAGGGCGGCGAGGACCCGGACGTCGTGGCGCGGCGGATCGCCGAGACGTTGTCGATCGGCCGTGACTGGTTGCTCGGCCTGGTGCCGGCGGCCCGGGGCGCCGACACGCTGACCATCGTCGGATGGGACGGCCCCTGCAACCACACCAACCACACTCAGGAGATCTCGGCGGTGGTCCGGTCCTGGGAGGAGCGCTTCGGCGCCCGGGTGGTGGCGGTCGGGTTCGACGAGCTGAGCCTGTCGGTGGCGGCGCCTCCGGTGACGCCGGACCACGCGCTTCGGGTCGCGGCCGAGCACCTGGCGTTCTGCCCGGACAACATCTGGCAGGGGGTCGGCTCCCTTGAGGAGTACGCGAAGGGCCTGGTCGGCGCCGACCACTGGTCGTTCTGGTGGGATTGACGGCGAGCTTGTCCACAGGTTGTGGACAGGTGGGTGTGGTCCCATCTCACGGCGCACTCGGCTCGCGTTCCCGGCGGCTGTGGGTGCTTGATCGGTCGCACGGTGTTGATGTAGTTGGGGATGGGCGGTGGGTGACGGCGATCCACCGTTCCCGGGCGTTGTGGAGCGCGGTTGCCCACAGGGTGTGAACGAGGTGCGGCCGCACCCGAACAGCCACCGTGTTTCTGCTGGTCAGAGTCTTATCCACGGCGTGGATAACGGTGCGCGCCGGGTGAGGGAGAACTGTGGACGACTGTGGAGCCCGGTACCCACACGATGTGGGTCACGGTTATCCACAGGGTGTGGACGGCAAGGTTGCGGGAGGGACGGGAGCGAGGGCGCCCCGTGAAGGCACGGGACGCCCTTCCAGAGGGCCGATGGGACTGCCTTACTGGGGATTTCGCTGTGGAGACGTCCCCCGAACCGCCGTTCTGACGGGGCCTGAAAGGTGTGCGTCGCGTTACCCACAGCCTGTGGATGAAGCGGATCCCCGGCCGTCAGGGACGGGTTCCCGCGGCCATGAAGAACGGGACGGCGACGAAGAGCCGGTCGTTGCCGGCCCGGAGCCGCTGTTCGCCGAGCCACTCGTCGGCCTCCACGTCCGTGACGGCCTCCGCCTTCCGGCACGCCTCCACCGTGTCGGACACCAGCAGCATCGCCAGCTCACCCGTGAACACCGCCGTGTGGGCCTCGACCGTCACCTCCCGGAAACCGGCGTCGAGGAGCAGGCGGCGTTGCGCACGGGCCGCGCGCGGGTGCCGGACCTTTTCGGCACGGGCCTGGATGATGCGGCGCGTCAGCTCCGGCCTGTCCGAGTCGATCACGGTGGCCTCCCAGTCCTGGCCGAGCACGACGGCTCGCCCACCGGGGGCCAGGACGCGGTACGCCTCGGCGATCCCCTGGGCGGGGTCGGGAAGGGTGTGCAGCACCTTGTTGGCCCGGTAGCCCACAAGTTCCCCGTCCTTGAAGGGGAGCGCGCAGGCGTCCCCGACACGGACATCGAGATCCGGCCGGCGGCGGGCGGCCACTTCGATCATCTGCTCGCTGAGGTCGACGCCGATCGCGCGCACGCCTCGTTCGGACAGCTCGGCGACGGCGCGTCCGGCGCCGCAGCCCACGTCCGCCACGGGGCCGCCGGGACCGCCGGGAGGAAGAAGGAGATCGTACGATCGGGCTCGCAGCGCGGTGGCGTCGGGCCTGCCGTCGAACGCGTCGAGCATCTGTATCAGAACATCGGTCGCGGTCATGAGGGAATGCTGCGACTTCAAGTCGGCTTGAAGTCAACTCGTGGCGCGACGGTACGGTGAGGACACGCCACGCCGGGAGGTCCTGTGTTCCGACCGTCCGCCGGGCATACCGTAGGAGCCCGTGACCGAGGCGTTCCCGTCCGCCCGGGGAGCCGAAGAACCACCGACCGTTGCGAACACCAGTTCGAACAGGTGCTAGGGTCCTGGTCACATGGGGCACCTTCTCAACGAGCCGATCAGGGCCGAACACGATCCGGCGGGGCGGCTCACCGCGTACGAATGGCGGGGAGCGCGTTACGCCGTGGACGAGGTACTGAAGACCTACGGATCCTCTCCGGAGGCGCTCGTCTACCGGGTCAGGATCAACGGGGACGACGGGGTGGCGATCGCGGAGCTCAGCCGTGACGCCGATCGCTGGCGGATCCGGCACCTCTTCCCCGCCTGACCGAGCGGTCTGGACCCGGATCGGTGACGTCGGGGGCGTCCACCTGGATCTGATGACCGCGCGGATCGGCCGCCGGCACTTCGCGCCGCACGCGCACGAGGAGTACGCGATCGGCGTGTGCACCGACGGGCTCGAAACGATCCGTTACCGGGGCGAACGCCACCACTCCGGGCCAGGAAGCGTGGTCGTCCTGGAACCCGGCGAACCGCACACCGGCGGGCCCGCGGACGAACGCGGGTTCGCCTACCGCGTGCTGTATCCCGTTCCGGAGCTGCTGGCGGACGCGGTGCCGTCCCGTGAGGAGGGCGCGTTACCGCACTTCCGGGACGGGATCATCGACGACGGCCGGCTCGCGCGGCGGCTGTGGACGGCGCATCGCGTCCTGAGCCGTCCGGACGGGGACGCGCTCGCGGGCGAGTCGATGCTGCTCTCCGTGCTGGACGCGCTGGTGCGGCGGCATGCCGAACGGCCGTCCCGTCCGCACCGTGCGGCGATGCGCGAGAGCGAGGCCGTGTGGATCGCCCGTACGGTGTCGTCCCGGCTCGCGGACGAGCTGGTCGCGCCACCGGCGCTGGGCGAACTGGCCGCCGAGATGGGGGTGTCGCGTTACCGGGTGGTGCGTGGCTTCGGCGAGGTGATGGGGATGCCTCCGTACGCCTGGCTGGCGCAGCACCGGGTGACCCGTGCCCGTTCCCTTCTGGACGCGGGTCTGCGCCCGGCGGAGGTGGCGACACTCGTCGGGTTCGCCGACCAGGCGCACCTCACGCGGTGGTTCCGGCGCGTCATCGGTATCACGCCCGGCCAGTACCGCAACAGCGTTCAAGACGGGGCGCGGCCCGGCCCGCGAGACTGATCCCCATGCCGAGGCGGACGGTCTGGGCGTGAGAGGAGGACGGCGTGAGTCGGCGCGGCTGGGTGCTGTTCGCCCTGATGAGCGTGTTATGGGGCATCCCCTATCTGATGATCAAGGTGGCGGTGGAGGGCGGCATCTCGGTGCCCATGGTGGTGTTCGCGCGCACCGCGCTGGGCGCCGTCCTGCTGCTGCCGCCGGCCTTCTGGGGTGGAAGGGGACGCGGCACGCCGGCGGCGCTGCGGCGGCACTGGCGGATGATCCTCCTGTTGGCCACCCTGGAGATCCTCGGTCCGTGGGCGCTGGTGTCGGACGCCGAACGGCATCTGTCCAGCTCGATGACCGGGCTGCTGATCGCGGCCGTGCCGATCGTCGGTGTCGTCCTGGCGCGGGCGGCCGCCACCTGGAACGGACGGCGGCGCGGCGGATCGGGTCACGGCGAGGCGGACGCGGAGGTGGAGCGGCTCGGGGCCGGACGGTGGGCCGGGTTGCTGCTCGGTCTCGCCGGGGTCGCCGTGCTGGCCTGGCCGCATCTCGGCGGCAACGCCTGGTCGATCGGCGAGATCATGCTGGTGGTGCTCGGCTACTCGATCGCCCCGATGATCCTGGCGCGGCGGCTCGGGGACGTGCCGAGCCTGCCGCTGACCGCCGCCTGCCTGGCCCTGGCCGCGCTGATCTACGCCGGCCCGGCCGCCGCGACCTGGCCGGAGTCCGTTCCGGACGGAACGGTGCTGGCCGCGTTGGCCGGGCTCGGCGTGGTGTGCACCGCGCTCGCGTTCGTGATCTTCTTCGAGCTGATCCGTGAGGCCGGGACGTCCCGGGCGATGGTGTTCACCTACATCAACCCCGCGGTCGCGGTGCTGGCCGGGGTCCTGTTCCTGGACGAGCCGCTCACGGGCGGGATCGTGGGCGCGTTCGTCCTGATCCTGGGCGGTTCCGTGCTGGCGACCTCCCGCCGTGCCCAGGACCCGCCCGGCGGGACCGGCCGCCGGGACGAGCCCGGACCGGACGTCCAGGCGGACACCCTGGGGCGTGGAACCCCGGCGATCCAGTGACGGCCCGGATCATCGCCGTCCCGTTGTCGGTGAAGAGGAACGGCGCCGAGGAGTCGGTGGGCCGGTCGAAGTAGTTGTACCTGCCGTCCCCGTCCACCCTGAACTCGCCGACCACCGTGCCGGGACGGTCGTCGGCCGTGGTCAGGCGCATGGTGAACGAGCCGTCGAAGACGTACTCCGGTGGCCGTCCGGGGCGCCGCCGGGTTTCGGACGGCCGCGACACGGCAGAGGTCGCGGTGGGCCGCTGGGCGTCGATCGTCCATTCGCGGGTCTCGGCGCCCACGCGCGCGGTGACGCGGTGCGTGCTCTCACCCTGTACGTGACCATGTACGGGCCTCCCTTGTAGGGGCGCGGCCGTTGGACGGGGTCGGTCCGCCGGCCCGGATTATCGCGAACGGGACGCCGGATGTCGCCACCCCGTCCGCGGATCGACGCGCGCTCAGCCGGTGAGCTCCTCGAACTCGGTCATCTCCTCCGGGGAGAGGGAGATGGTCGCGGCGGCGACGTTGTCCTCAAGATGGGCGACCTTCGATGTGCCGGGGATCGGCAGCATCACCGGCGAACGGTGCAGCAGCCAGGCCAGCGCCACCTGCGCCGGGGTGGCGCCATGGCGGGACGCGACGTCGGCCACGGGCGAGCCCGGCTTGGCCAGGTCGCCGGTCGCCAGCGGGAACCACGGGATGAACGCGATGTCCTCCGCCTCGCAGTACTCCAGGACGTCCTGCGACTTGCGCTCCGTCAGGTTGTAGAGGTTCTGGACGGACGCGATGGGGGCGTGCTCGCGGGACGCCTTGATCTCGTCCACCGTGACCTCGGACAACCCGATGTGCCGGATCTTCCCCTCGTCCTGGAGGGCGCGGAGCTCACCGAGCTGGTCCGCCAGCGGCACCTTCGGATCGATCCGGTGAAGCTGGTAGAGGTCGATCCGTTCCAGCTTCAGGCGCCGCAGGCTCATCTCCACGCACTGCCGCAGGTACTCGGGACGTCCTACCGGCACCCACTTGCCCGGCGCGGTCCTGACGAACCCGCCCTTCGTGGCGATCACCAGCTCGTCCGGGTACGGGTGCAGCGCCTCGGCGATCAGGTCCTCGCTGACGTACGGGCCGTAGGCGTCGGCCGTGTCGATCAGGTCGATGCCCAGCTCGACCGCGCGCTTGAGCACCCGGATCGCCTCGCCGCGGTCCGCGGGCTCGCCCCACACGCCCGGCCCGGTGATCCGCATCGCCCCGAACCCGAGCCGGTGCACCGGCAGGTCGCCGCCGATGCGGTACACGCCGCTGTGGTGGGCGGGACGTTCGCCGGTCTCAGTCATCCGCTACCTCCAGTGTTGGCACGCGCACACCCTTCCCATTTGATCATCAAGGAAGGAGTGCCCGGACGCCGGGGGCGACGGCGGAGAAGGTCAGCGCTTGTGGCGCTGGCGGTCGGCGAGGTCCGGGTGACCCTGTCACCGCCGGCGCGTCGCTGGACGGCGGCCGCCATGGCCGGTGCGGCACCGGCGAGGAGCGCGCCCACGCGCATCGTCAGGGGCGCGACGTCGACCTCGGCGATGTTCTTCTCGACGGCCCGCACCGTCGCGCGCGCCACGTCCCGCGGAGAACGGGTGCCGACGCCTCGCGGAAGGGTCACCTGGGCCTCGGCGAACATGCCCGCGTCCCGGATGAAGCCGGGGAAGACGGTCGACACGCCGACGTTGTGCTCGCGCATGTCCTCACGCATCGCCAGCGCGAAACCGCGCATGCCGAACTTGGTCGCGTTGTAGAGCGCGGCGCGTCCCGACGCGGCCTTGCCGGAGAGGGACGAGATGAAGACGAGGTGCCCTCGGCGGCGGGCGGCCATCCGTTCACCGGCGGCCTTGGCCATGACGATGGGCGCGCGGAGGTTGACGTCCAGGGCCCGGTCGATCTCGGCGACGGAATAGTCGGCGAGCAGCCCGGACGCGGGAAGCGCCGCGTTCGCCACCAGGACGTCGATGTCGCCCGCCTCCTCCACGAGCCGCAGGGGCGCCTCCCGGTCGGTGAGGTCGGCGGTCAGCGTGGTCGCCTTTGCGCCGATCCCGTCCGCGAGCTCCTTCAGCACGTCGGCGCGGCGGCCCGTGAGCACCACGTCCGCGCCGCGCGCCGCGAACGCCGTCGCCAGCGCCTGGCCGATGCCGCCGGTCGCACCCGTGAGCAGAACCCTGGCGCCGCGAAGTTCCATGCCGGTGATGATGACACGGCAACCGCCCGAGATGTCGGGATCGTGCGACGCCCGTCCCGTGACCGGAAGCGGCCGGGAACGCTCGCGGGCGGCCGTTCAGAGCCCGGCGCGCCAGAGAAGCAGGACGATCGACGCGATGATCAGCCCCGCGGTGCCCAGCGGCACCTGGTCGAGGATGATCAGCGCGGCGCAGCCGACCGCGGTCAGGGCGGCCATGAGCACCAGCGCCTTGACGCCCGTGCCGGTCTCGACCGGGGGATCCTCCAGCTCCCGTTCCCAGAGCCGGAAGTCGTCCTCTGCGCCGCCCATGGTCCGGATTATGCGGCCGGCCCGGGCGCGACGGGAGTCGGCACGCGGGCCACATGATCGGTACCGTGCGCGTCATCGATCCCCCGGATCCGCGCGTGTGGACGTTCGTCCAATGACTCGGACAGGGTGCGGGTGGTCCGGCGCGGGTTGCTAGGCTGCGGAGAGCCTGGGGGCACCGTCGCGAAAGAACGCGCCCGGGCATGACTGGACAGTCGATGTTGAAGGGGATCCCACCGTGAAGAAGCTGCTCGTTCTCGCTGTCGTCGCGCTCGGTGGCTTCGTCGTGTGGCGCAGGCTCCAGCAGGACCGTGCCGAGCTCGATCTGTGGACCGAGGCCACGTCCACCGACAGCTGACAAGGCGCCGCCATGACCCGTCGGCGCGCCCGGCCGCGGACGGGATGACGGCTTCGAGGGAGGCCCGGCGTGAACGGTGCGGAGCGGATCACGATCGCCTGCCTCGATCTCGCCGGCACCACGCTCGTCGATGGGGACGCCGTCGAGACGGCGTTCGCCGAGGCGATCGCGACCGTCGGCGTCGTCCCCGGGACGGGCGCGCACGCGCGCGCGATGTCCCGGGTCCGCGAAAGCCGTGGCCGCCAGAAGATCGACATCTTCCGGGCGCTGTTCGACGGGGACGAGGCCCGCGCGCAGGCCGCGAACCTGTCCTTTGTACGCTCCTACGACCTGGTCGTCGATCGCCGTGGCCTGACCCCCGTGCCCGGGGCCGAATCCGCGCTCGAACGGCTGGGCCGCGCCGGCGTCCGCATCTGCCTGACGACCGGTTTCAGCCGCCGCACCCTCGGCCGGATCCTGGACGCCCTCGACTGGTGGACCAGGGTCGACCTGGCGCTGTCCCCCGAAGACGGCATCGGCGTCGGCCGCGGCCGCCCGTACCCCGACCTGATCCTCACCGCGGCGCTCCGGCTGGGCGCCGACGACGTCCGGCACATCGCGGTGTGCGGCGACACCGAGAACGACATCCTGTCCGGCCGCCGCGCCGGCGCCTCGATCGTCGCGGGTGTCCTGACCGGAGCGCACGACCAGGACCGCCTCCGCGACGCGGGCGCCACCCACATCCTGGGCAGCGTGAAGGAGTTCCCCGACCTCTTCCTCCCCCTCCCAGCCACCACCGACTCCCCGTAGCCGTCCCCCACGTACGGGCGGCGGGGTGAGGTCCAAGTGGACGAGGAGTACCTGCTGCTGATCAAGGTTTCCGCCGCGCGGTACGCTGGGCTGGAGGCGCACGTGTATCGGATGCACGCCTACGGCGTCGCCGAGATCATTTCCGTGCCGATCAACGCTGGTCTGGTGTCGTACCTATGGATCAGAAGACGCAAGCTCCAGGCGCGTAGCGATGATCACCTGCCGCAACTCTCGCGCCCTCGGCTCGGCATGCAGCGCACGGCCCAGCTCGGCCAGCCGGTTCATCGCGTAGGTGGTGACGATGCCGCGTCTCGTCGGTCGCTGGTCCCGGCGAATTGGCGCGTGACTCGTCAGGATCCACCGCCTGGAGCGAAGATGCGTACAAGCGAGACCGTCATTTGCCCGATCGCCTGCAAGCTCAGCGGAGCGAGGCGGCACGGCACGCGATGCGATCCGAGCCGAGACGGTCGGCGAGCTCCGCCAATTCGTCGGCCAGCGTGGCGGCGTGGTCGTGTTCCCCGGCCTGCATATACGCGCGGGCGAGCTGGAACACGAAGTCACCAGCCCACTCCGAGTGGCGCATCTCGGCGGGAAGGTTGTTCAGCCCCTTGGTCAGCAGCTCGACAGCGTCGGCGTTGCGGTCGGGGTCGGCCCGCCCCAGGATGCGGTACGCCGTGCCGTGCTCCAGGGTGAAGAACCCGGGGGCGTAGTAGTAGTACTCCCATGGGCGGCCGTCCTCGGCGCGCTGATTCTGGGCCTCCTCTGCGGCGATGGCGGTGAGCCGGTCGACCTCGGTGGCCTGTCCAAGCAGCGCGCGGGCACGTGCCTCCTGGTATAGGTCGTAGACGCGGCCGACGGTGTCGCGCATCCGCTGCCCCGCCTGCGACAGCCCGATCATGGGGCCGATGTGCCCGCGGTGTTCGGCGACATACCCGCGCCACGACATCACCGACCCGACCATGGCCTGGTCCCCGATCTCGGTGGCCCACTCCTGCGTGGTGTTCAGGTGAGCGAGGGCTTTGCCGGTGGCGCCGACACTGGCATGCAGCCATCCGGCGAACTGCGACCACTGGGCGGCGACATCGAGCAGCGGGCGGCGGACGGGGTCGCGTGCTTCGATCACCATCTGCTCGATCGTGTTGAGCTGGGTGACGACGGCGGGGATCAGCGGCGCCGAGCCGATGCTGTCCTCTATGCGCCGCTGCGCGGCCAGGACGATCCCTAGCGACTCGACCACGGCCAAGTCCGCACCACCCGGTCTCTGGGCGGCGCGTAGGAGGCGTTCCTCGTCGTCGGGGGTCAGGTCACCGCTCGCTGCGCGCCGGAGCGGTGCGGGGTCCCGCATGCGCGCCAGGTGCCCACCGGCGTCCAAGAGATCGTCGAGCCGCTCGGCCATCTCGGGGGAAGGGACTTGCAGGTTGCGGGCGACGCGTGACAGGTAGCCGTCGTTGCAGGGGACGAGACGGGCCAAGCGTCTCTGGCTGATCCCCCGCTCAGCCATGAGCTGACGGAGTCTCCCGCCGAACGTCATCGCATCGCCCCGTTTCGCCCCGGTGCGTCCGCTGCCTGGTGCTGCCTGAGCCGGCAGGCAGCAGGCAGCGTCTTCCACGGTAACCGCCGGTGCGCTGGTGTGGGGGTGTAAGCGTGACGCCAGACGCAGGAGGCGGCCCCGGCTGGCGGGCGAACGATGGGGATCCGGGGCCTTGGCCGGAAGGTGGTTCCGACTCGTGGCGAATCCCACGAACCCCGAGAGCGCGCTTGCCGCGCTCGCCGCGCACCTGGGCACCCGACGTTTCGTGACCGACCTGCGCGCGGACGGGCTCCATGTGAAGAACCCCGAGGTGCAGGGGTGTTGTGACGGTGTCCGCCGCGCCTCGGACACCATCACCTGCCGTCCGCGTGAGGCCGACGGCGGACGACTGTGGTTCTGGACGTCCTGGGGCGAGCCGATCGCCGAGGCCGACCAGGTCATCAACGCCAGCGTGACCGTTCTGGGCAACCTGGCTCACCGGCACGGGTTGTCCCAGTGAGCCCTGAGAAGGCACGGGCGGCGGCCGAGGTGGAGCACAGGATCCCGGGGACACGCGCGTGGTTCGGCGAGCACACGGGCGCGTGGTGGGCGATGACGATCGACCGGTACGGCACAGACCGGTTGATCGAAGCCGCGGACCCGGTGGATCTCCTGCGGCGCCTGGAGGCGATCGGCGCGCACCCGGCGACACGGCCGATCCAGACCGGCACGGCGGCACGGTCGGCGCTCACACCGCCCCATGAGCGACGTGGCGTGCCTCCCCACCATCGCAGGCACGAGCGTGGATGGTTCCTCGGTGTCCGCCACTAGGAAGACGGCTACGCGAGCGCGTGTGCAGCGTCCGGCGAGCTGGCCATGCTGGTGCTGGTCCGCGCGGTCGGCCGCCGCGACACCGGCCGACGTGGGCGCTCCGCAGGGCGCCGATAGCCTCGCCAGTGGCGGTCCACCACCTTCACCTGCGACGATCAAGGACCTTCGATGACGATCATGCCGAGCGTGCCGACCGGTTCACCCGCCGAGCGGTACTTCGCGGCCCGGCTCCCGGACCGTCCGCTGAGGCTTGGCTGTCGCCGTTCTCACCTGGCCCGCGCCTACGCCCAGCGCGTCATCGACGCGCTGCACCGGGTCGCGCCCGGCCTGCCGGTGGAGCTGGTGGAGATCATCACCTCCGGAGACCGGCACAAGGGGGACCTGTCCACGCTGGGCGGCAAGGGCGCGTTCATGAAAGAGATCGACCGGGCGCTCATGCTCGGTGAGATCGACATGGCCATGCACGCCATGAAGGACGTGCCCGGCGACGTCCCGCTGCCCGAGGGTCTGGTGTTCGCCGCCTACCTGGAGCGTGAGGACGTCCGCGACTGCGTGATCTGGCGGGAGGGGTCCAAGTACGCCGGCATCGACGACCTTCCCCCGGGCGCGTCGATCGGCACCAGCGCGGTACGGCGCAAGGCCCAGATCCTCCGGCACCGCCCTGACCTCCAGGTGGAACGGTTCCGCGGCAACGTCGTCACACGCATCGCCAAGCTCGACGAAAGCGACCACCTGGAGGGGATCGTGCTGTCGCGTACCGGCGTGGTGAACGTCGGGATGGACCATCGGATCGGGCAGGTCTTCTCCATGGACGAGATGTGCCCGGCGGTCGGCGCCGGGGTGGTGGGTGTGCAGTGCCGAAGGGCGGATGAGGGCATGGTGGAGCTGCTCGGGCTCATCGACCACGCCGAGACCCGTGTCCACGTCACCGCCGAGCGCACGATGCTGCACGGCCTGCAAGGGCACTGCAACTCCCCGATCGCAGGGCACTGCCGCACCACCGAGGACGGGCAGTTGTCCCTGATCGGGATGGTGTTCACGCGGGAGGGTGCGCATTTCGCGTACGCGCAGGAGTGGGACACTAGGGACCGTGCGTTCGAGCTGGGCGCGTACGTGGCCGGGGTGCTCAACCGCAAGGGCGCCCGCGACATCATCGCCGGGATCCCGCACTAGGCATGCCGAACGGGCCTCCGAGGGGGCGGATGGGCGCCGTGCTCCACCCGGCGGCCCGCTCGGGAAATCCTGTGCTGTCCCAACGGTGTACGATCGGACCCGATTACGCCGATCCGGCGTACCCGCAGGTCAAACATCTACAGACCAGGGGCCATAGCTCAGTTGGTAGAGCACCGGCTTTGCAAGCCGGGTGTCAGGGGTTCGAATCCCCTTGGCTCCACCCACCCAACAGCCCAGGCAGAAGTACGTTGCTTCCGCCCGGCCTTCGGTCTCTCAGGACGCCTTCCCCGCGCCTTCGTGCCCGTAGCGTGCCCGATTCGCTCCTGCTGATCTTCTTGCGCCCCCTGCGGGGGCTGTGCCGGGTGGGGTCGGTCACCGCTTGGCGAGTTCGGTGAGTAGGGCGCTGGTCGTTGCGTCGGCCGGTAGGAACGCCTCAAGTCGTAGTTCGGCGATGGTGACGTCGGTGGCGGTGCCGAAGTGGGTGAGGGTGGTGAAGAGCGTCAGCTCGCGGTCGTCGTCCGGATCTTCTGCGCGGAGGCGCAGCGGTACGGCGAAGCCGAGGTGGTCCGGTGAATCCCGCGGACGCGGTGGCGCCAGGTGGATGAGCTCCGACGCCAGGTTTCCGAGTTGGTCGTCCGGGTTTCGCGCGCTCTCGGCCTGGATGCTGTCGATGATGTGCCATGCCCACTCGTCGAGGTTGACGATGCGTGGCGGGTGCGTCCGGGCGACCGCGTCACCGCCGCACTGTTCCCGGAATGGCTGGACGGCCCCCTGGACCGGGCATACCTGCCGCAGTTGGGCGGCTCGCTCGACGGAATGCTGACCGAGGTGGCCATCCTGCCGGAGCAGTCTCTCGTGCCCATCCCCGACCATCTCTCCTACGCCGAGGCGGCGACTCTTCCCTGCGCCGCCGTCACCGCGTGGAACGCCCTGACCGGAGACGGCCGCGGGGTCCAGCCCGGACAGACCGTGCTGGCCACCGGTTCCGGTGGCGTGTCACTGTTCGCCCTCCAGTTCGCCAAGCTCCTGGGCGCGAAGGTGATCGTCACAACGGGCCGCCAGGACAAGGAACAGCGCCTTCGCGATCTGGGTGCCGACGAGGTCGTCAACTACCGCGATACCCCGCAATGGCACAGCGCCGTCCGCGAACTCACCGCCGGGCGAGGGGC
Organism: Actinomadura sp. SCN-SB; assembly: GCF_043906805.1. Classification (NCBI taxonomy): domain Bacteria; kingdom Bacillati; phylum Actinomycetota; class Actinomycetes; order Streptosporangiales; family Thermomonosporaceae; genus Actinomadura; species Actinomadura sp. SCN-SB. Next base: position 39,245 of record NZ_JBIMPP010000019.1, read on the forward strand.
CGACCGCGTCGTCGACACCGCCGGGACGCTGGAGCGGTCGCTGAAGTCGGTCGCCGTCGACGGGCACATCGCCTTCGTCGGGTCCGTCTCCGGCGACTGGCCACCGATCGACCCCCGTCTGCTGTTCGGCGCCGCCGCTACGGTCCGGGCGCTGGCCGTCGGCAGCCGCGCCCAGTTCACCCGCATGAACGAGGCCATCACCGCGTCCAGGCTTCGACCGGTCATCAACCGGGAGTTCGCCTTCGAGGAAGCCGCCGAGGCCTTCCGGTACTACGAGTCGGCCGGCCCGTTCGGCAAGGTGATCATCAGAATCAGGTAGTCCCCGGCCGACTGTCCTGGGGCGGATCCGCGGCCTGTTGATCGGGGGTGACCGGGTCCAGCTTGGTGGCGTGTTTGAGGAAGAGGATGCCGTCGATGGTGTCGAGGGCGGCCGGGTCCAGTGGGATGTAGGCGAAATCGCGGGAGACGCGCTGGGTGGGCTCGGTGACGGCCTTGGCCAGGTGGCGGGCGTCGACGAGGGCGTGGTCCCACGGGAGTGCGGACAGGATGCCTTCGACGGTGTCCGCGGCCGGGGTGTCGTCGCCGACCCTGCCTAGGGCGGAGGCGAGGAACGTGTAGGCGTCGCCCAAGTGCGCCTTGGTGATGGCTCCTGCGCTCCACCATTCCAGTCGCCGGTCGCCGAACTCCATGGAGCTCGGTTTCGGCTGGAGGTGGAGGTTGTGGGCGGAGATCAGGGCCGGGCCCTGCTCGGCGATGGCGCGCAGGTTGGCGGCCATCATCGCGTCTCGCAGGGCCGACAGGTGGTTCCAGCGTGCCGGGGACGTGTCGGCCATCCGGGAGTGGTAGCGGAGCAGCCCGACCGCCGTGCGTGCGTACAGTGCGGCCCGCTCCCTGTCCCTCGCGTTGAGCCGTGGCGCCTGGGTTTCGAGCAGTGCCACCAGGTCGTCGGCGATCAGCCGGAGCCGCCGGGCGTCGGGGGAACGGCCGATCGACCGGGACGGGTCCATGACCGTGGCCTCGTCCTTCCAACGGTCGTCCGGGCCGAGCAGCGCGTCGAGGGTTTCCCTGGTGCAGGGGAGCGGGCCGTCGAGGAGGTCGTAGAGGGCGGTGAGCGCCTGGCGCGGGCTCTCGGCCCAGTACTCCAGGGGTCCGTCGAAGCCGTAGAAGCGGAGCTTGGTCTCGTGCTCCCGGTTGTAGGCGCGCATCCAGCGGACGAGGTCGCGGTTGGCCGGGATCGTGCCGAAGCGGTGGCTGAAGCCGCGTTCCATGACGTCATCGAGCGAGCCCGCGCCCGTCGCGATGTGGTCGTCCACGACGAGGGCTCTCAGGCAGTCGCTCTCGATGGCGAACGACCGGTAGCCCTCGTGCTCGACCAGATGCCGGAAGATCTCGTTGCGCAGTTCGCCCAGGTCTCCGACGAAGTGCCTGGCCTCGCCCAGGCCGAGCAGCAGCGGCCTGGCGGGCAGCGATCGCAGGAACGCCGAGACGCCCGCACCGCCGTCGAGGGGCCGGGCGGTGTCCGTGATGTCCATACCTTGAACGGTATCGTTGAACTACCGGCGTAAACTTCGCCGCGAAAATAGCTGCTCAGAGCGTGGAAACCTTCAATCGGGGATGCGTCTCTGCACGCGCAGGCCCCGCGCGCGTTCCTCGCCCTCGCCTCCGGGCACGGTCACCGGACGGCCGCGTCGATCATGCAGGCGGTCAACCGGGGCGCCGTCGAGGACGCGCTGCGGCTGGTCGACGAGAGCCACGGCGATCGAGCAGGTCCGTTCCGCCGGAGGCGTCGCCCCGCTGGAGTCGGCCCTGCGTGACTGGCATGCCCGCCTGTCCGCCCGCGCACGATGAGGCCGGGCACACGTCACGCGGGACCGAGAAGATCCCAACGATTACCGGCGATGTCCAGGAACACGGCGACGCGGCCGTATTCTTCCGTGCGGGGCGAAGTGGCGAATTCGACCCCGGCGGCCGTCATGCGTTCATAGGCGGCGTCGAAGTCGTCCACTTCGAGAAAGAACCCGACACGGCCCGCGACCTGGTTGCCGACGGCGCCGGCCTGGCGTTCACCGTCCGCCCGCGCGAGCAGGACGCCGGTCTCCGCCCCTGGCGGTCGCACGACGACCCATCGTTTCGGACGGCCGTCGTTGGTCAGTGACGGCGAGTCCTCGACCAGCTCGAACCCGAGCGCCCCGACGAAGAACCCGATCGCCTCGTCATAGTCGTCCACCACGATCGTGACCAGTCCAATCCGCACCGCCTGACGGTAACCGACCGGAGCACGCCGGAAGGGGTGCATCCGTGACGACGGCTTGGTGCGAAGGCCGTGTATGGGGCAGGTGCGAGGGCGCTGGGCCGCGCGGCGTGTGGGCGGCGCCGGTCGGCGGGCAGGGGCCTGGGTGCTCGCGGGGGCCGGTTTCCTGGGCGCGATGGTGGTGGCCCAGGTCGTGTCGGGTCTGCGACCTGAGCCGATCCGGTTGACGAGCGTCGTCGTGGTGCTGCTGGCGGCGAGCGCCGTAGCGTTCGCCGTGGGACGGGACGGGTCCCGCGCGGTCGGAGCCTTCTGTGCGGCGGTGGGCATCGGGTACGCGGCCGAATGGATCGGTGTCCGTACGGGTGTTCCGTTCGGGACGTACTCCTATACATCGCTGTTGCGGCCTCAGCCGGGCGGTGTGCCGGTGATCGTTGCGGTGGCGTGGGGCGGCATGGGGCTGGCCGCGCACGCCGTCGCCACCGCGATCGTCCCGGAGAGCGGGCCCAGGCGGTGGGCGGCGGGGGCGCTGGCGTTGACGGCGTGGGATCTGTTCCTGGATCCGCAGATGCTCCGGCTGGGCCTGTGGACATGGGCGGACGGCGGGCCGTACCGAGGCGTCCCGATCAGCAACTTCGCGGGATGGCTGGCGGTGTCGCTGCTGGTCATGGCGGCGATCGACATGATCGTGGGGCGGGCGGAGAGGATCCCGTCCGGGGGGCTCGTCGCGATCTACGGGGTGATGGCGGTGATGGAGACGGTGGCGTTCTCGGCGGTGTTCGAGCCGCCGGACCGGGTGGTGGCCGCGTTCGGCGGGACGGCCATGGGGGCGTTCGCCGTCCTGGCGTGGAGGCGCCGATGGCCGAGGTGATCGTCGTCGGTGGCGGCGGCGGTGGGATGGTCGCCGCGCTGCTGCTGGCACGGCGCGGCCACCGGGTCAGGCTGTACGAACGGCTGGACCGGCTCGGCGGGAAGCTCGCCGAGCGCCGGCGTGACGGGTTCACCTTTTCGCTGGGGCCGTCGCTGCTGACCCTCCCGGAGATCTTCCGGGAGCTGGGCGTCGCACGCGAGTTTGTGGAGTTGGACGAGCTGTGCCGCTACCGCTTCGCCGACGGGTCCGAGCTGCGCGCCTACAGCGATCCGGATCGGATGGCGGTGGAGGTCGAGCGGCTGGCCCCTGGTGAGGGGGCGGCCTGGCGCGCCTTCTACCGGTGGGCGGTGCACTGCCTGGAGGCGTCCCGGCGGACGTTCTTCACCGCGCCACGGGGCCACCGGCCCGAGCAGGCGCGGATCGGCGACCTCCTCGCGATCGCGCCGGGCCGGACGCTGGACGGCCTGGCGCGCCGGTTCTTCCGCGACCCGAGGCTGCGGCAGTACGTCGGCCGGTACGCCACCTACGCGGGGTCGAGCCCGTATCGGGCACCGGCCGCGCTCGGCTGTATCCCGGCGATCGAGCACGGCGACGGTGGCTGGTACGTGCCGGGCGGCCTCCGCCGGCTCGCCGACGACCTGACCCGCCTGCTGGCCGAGGCCGGGGTCGACGTCCACACCGGCGTGGAGGTGGCGGAGGTGATCGCCGACCGGTCGGCGGTGTCCGGCGTGGCGCTGGCGTCCGGGGAACGGGTGAGCGCGGACGCGGTGGTGGTGAACGCCGACGCCGCCGCCCTGTACGGCAGGCTGCTGCCGGATCGGCGCAGGATGCGCCGGATCGCCAGGCTGGGCCCGTCCACGTCGGCGTTCCTGCTGCTCGCGGGTGTGGAGGGACGCACGGAGGGGCTGCCGCACCATTCCATCGCCTTCTCAGCCGACTACCGGCGGGAGTTCCGCGACCTCTTCGAGCGCGGGGTGCCGCCGGAGGACCCGACGATCTCCATCGGCTGCTCCGCGGTGGACGACCCATCCCAGGCACCGGCCGGGGCGGAGAACTGGGTGCTGCTGGTGAACGTCCCGGCGGGTGATCCGGGCCGCTGGCCGATCCCTCCGGACGCGTACCGCGATCTGGTGCTGGAACGGCTGGCACGCCACGGGCACGACCTGTCGGGGCGGCTGCGGTTCGTGGAGTCGTTCACCCCCGCCGACCTGCGCGACCGGTACGGCGCGTGGGGCGGCGCGGTCTACGGGACGGCCTACCGGGGCGTGCTCGCGCCGTTCCGCAGGCCGGGCAACCGGGGTCCGCGGCGCGGGCTGTACCTGGTGGGCGGGTCGGCGCATCCGGGCGGCGGCCTGCCGCTGGTCGCGATGGGCGGCCGGATCGTCGCCTCGCTCGTCGAGAGGGACTTCCCGGTGCGGACGGGCGTGCGGTCCCCATGAGGTGGCTGACGCCGTTCCAGGCGGTGGCGGCCGGGGTGGTCGCGGCCCGGCTGGCGCGTGGCCGGGACCGTCCCGCTCCTCTCGTTCCCGGGGTCTCCGCCCCGCCGCCGGAGCCGGTCTCGGTGGTCGTCCCGGCCCGTGACGAGGAGCCGAGGATCGAGGGCTGCCTGCGGCCGCTGCTCGCGGACCCCGAGGTGTCCGAGGTGATCATCGTGGACGACGAGTCGCGGGACGGCACGGCACGGCTGGCGGCACGGCTGGGCGCCCGGGTCGTCCACGGGACGCCGCCGCCGGACGGCTGGGTCGGCAAGCAGTGGGCCCTCCAGCAGGGAGTGCGCGCCGCCGAGGGACCGATCGTGGTGCTGCTGGACGCCGACACGCGCCCGAAGCCGGGCCTGTGCGCGGAACTCGTGGCGCTGCTCGACGATTTCGACCTGGTGTCGGCCGGGCCTCGATTCGTGTGCGACGGGGTGGCCGAGCAGGCGTTGCACGCCTCGCTGCTAGCCGGTCTGGTCTACCGGTTCGGGCCGATCGGCGTGGACACCGGGCGGTCTCGTCGGCTCCTGGTGAACGGCCAGTGCATGGCGTTCCGGAAGGCCCCGATGTTGGAGGCGGACGGGTTCGCGCGGGCCCGCGGCCACTTCGCCGACGATGTCGCTCTCGGCCGCCTGCTGGCGGGGGACGGCTGGCGGGTCGCCTTCCGTGACGCCGGTGCCCTGCTGGAAGTGGACATGCACGAGTCGGTCGCCGATGTGTGGCGCGAGTGGGGCCGGACGATCTCCCTGCGGGAGGTCACCGGGAACGGTGCGATGGCGGCCGATCTCGCGGTCGTCTGGCTGACCCTCGCCCTGCCCGTGCTGCGGTTGGCGGCGGGCCGCCCGACACCGCTGGACCTCGTCCTGCTCGTCCAGCGGCTTCTCGTGTCGGCGGCCCTGCGCGGCAGTTACGCGCGTCCGGGCGTGGGCCTGGCGATCTCGCCGTTGTCCGACGTGCCTGCGGCGGTGCGGCTGACATGGTCGGTGCTGCGTCCGGCGCGCACCTGGCGTGCGCGCACGTACGGCCGTCCGATGACGGCGTCGCGCGGGTAGCCGCCGATGGCCGCGCCGGGTAGGGAAGCCGCCGATAACAGGGTCATCGCCTCGTTCCATCTCATCCGGTACGCGGGTGTGGGCGCCATGCGGCACATGGCGTTCGACCGGCCGCTGCTGCGCGGCACCGCTGGGCTGTCGTTCTGGCGCCTGCTGGGCACGGGCCGCGGCCGGTCGATGACCCTGGGCGCCGACCTGCGGCGCTGGGCGCTGTTCGCCGTGTGGGACGGGGAGCCCGCGCTGGAGGAGTTCCTTGCGCGCTCGCCGGTGGCCGGACGGTGGCGCGAGGAGGCCGAAGAGTCGTGGCATGTCCGGCTCGTACCGCTCGGCTCGCGTGGCCGGTGGGGCGGACGGGATCCCTTCGCGGCGGCCGAACCCGTCAGGTCGTCCGGGAACGGGCCTGTGGCCGTGCTGACCAGGGCGTCCATCCGTCCCGGCAGGCTGATGGCCTTCTACCGGTCGGTTCCCGGCGTGAACCGGCGGTTGCACCGTCAGGAGGGCTGCCTGGCCTCGATCGGGATCGGGGAATGGCCACTGGCCCGGCAGGCGACCTTCTCGCTGTGGGAGGACGAGGCCGCCGTCACACGGTTCGCCTACCGCACGGACGAGCACCTCACCGTCATCGGACGGGTGCGCGGCGAGGACTGGTACGCCGAGGAGCTGTTCGCTCGTTTCGTCCCGTACGCGAGCCAGGGGACCTGGGACGGGCAGGACCCGCTGCACACCCCCATCGCGGAGTGATCCTACGGAAGCGCGGCGGCGGGCCGCCGCCGCTCGGCGTGGCCCGCGGCCCAGGCGGCCACCAGATGCCGTGTGAAGATCGCGGCCCGGCGGCGGCGTGGCACCCGCGCCCGCCCGGTCAGCACATCGTGACCCGCCAGGGCGATCTCGTCCAGGATGCCGCCGTACAGCTCGTACGCGGCGCGGATGCAGGGACGGGAGGACGGTGCCAGCAGCTCGATGCCATCGAGGGCGCGGCGGTAGTGGTCGCGGGCGCGTTCGGCCTCGAACGCCACCAGGTCGCGCAGTGCCGGTGCCGGGGTGCCCCGGCGCAGGTCGTCCTCGGTGACCCCGAACTTGGCGAGGTCCTCCTGCGGCAGGTAGACGCGGCCACGGGCCAGGTCCTCGGTGACGTCCCGCAGGAAGTTGGTCAGCTGGAACGCCCGTCCCAGTTCGCGGGCGGGCTTGCGGGCCGGCCGTCCAGCACCGGGCATCGTCTCCAGGATGGGCAGCATCATCAGCCCGATCGCGGCGGCCGAACCCTCCATGTACACCATCAGGTCGCCGTACGTGCCGTACCGGGTGACGGTGAGGTCGGCGCGCATGGACCGCAGGAAGGCGTCGAGGTCGGTCCGCTCGATGCCGAAGGAGCGGACGGTGTGCACGAAGGCGGGCAGCACCGGGTCCCTGACCGTCTCGCCTGCCAGGCCCGCGTTCAGCCGCCCGGTCACCTCGTCGAGCGCGCAGGCCCGCCCGTCGGCGTCGGCGGCCGACTCGCCGCAGGCGTCGACGATGTCGTCCACATGACGGGTGAACCCGTACAGGGCGTGCACATGCCTGCGCTTCCAGGCCGGCAGCAGCAGGGTGGCCAGGTAGAACGAGCGTCCGTGGCGGGCGTTGATGCGGCGGCAGTGCTCATAGCTCGCGGTCAGCGTCATCGGCTGCCTTCCAGGATGCGGGTGGCGGCGAGTCGTCCGGAGATCAGAGCCGGTGGGACGCCCACACCGGGCGCGGTGTACATCCCGGCGAAGTGCAGGCCGGGGACGCGGCGGCTGCGACCGGTCGGCCGGAACCAGGCCGTCTGGGAGAACCGGTGGTCGAGCGCGAACGGCGTACCGGCGGAATGGCCCAGGCGGGACCAGACCCGCGGGTCGAAGGTCCGCCGGGGTGCCTCCGACAGGTCGCCGTACCCCAGATCCGCCAGGCGGCCGAGCAGGCGCCGCTCCAGTCGCGGCGCGAGACGGTCCCAGTCGGCTCCGCTCTCCAGGTTCGGGGCGGGTTCCAGGACGCTCAACGTGCAATGGCCGGGCGGCGCCATGATGCCGTCCGGCTCGGGGCAGGTGACCAGCAGGCTCGGGTCGGGCTGCGGGCGTCCGGCGGTCAGCGCCGAGAAGGTGCCGGCCCACTCCCGGCCGAAGTGCAGCGTGTGGTGCGCCTGACCGGGCGGCCGGTGGTCGAGCCCGAAGTGCATGACCAGGCAGGACGGCGAGTAGCGCGGACGGCGCAGCCGCCAGTCGCCCGCCGCGCCGGGCAGCAGCCCCTGGTGGGCCCGCGCCAGGTCGCAGGCGACCACGACCGCCCCGGCCGCGAGCCGTTCGCCGCCGTCCAGCCGTACCGCCGTCACCCCGGAGGAGTCCGTCTCGACCTGCTCGGCGCGCACGCCGTACCTGAACGCGGCGCCCGCCTTCTCGGCGACGGTGGCCAGGGTCCGCGGGACGGCGTGCATGCCGCCGGACGCCGGGAAGTACACCCCGCCGACGGTGTCCATGTGCGCGACGACCGCGTAGATGGCCAGCGCCTTGCCGGGAGGAAGCCCGACATACAGCGACTGGAACGTGTGCGCCCTGATGAGCCGCTCGTCGGTCAGCCGGCCCGCCACGAACCGGTCCAGACGCCGGAACCCGCCCGCCGCCGCCAGCCTGAGCAGCGCGAACGGGCGGGCCATGCTCCGCAGACGGGTCATGTCCGCGTCGATGAACGACGACCACTCGGCCTCGAACATCGCCTCCAGCCGGCGCCGGAACCGCAGGTAGCGGGCCGCCTCGTCCGGCCCGCACAGCGCGCGCACGTTCTCGGCCATCCGCTGCGCGCCCGCCACCACGTCCAGCCGTGAACCGTCGTGGAACGACAACCGGTAGAAGGGGTCGAGGCGCCGCAGCGGCAGCAGGTTCTCCAGATCCTCGCCCGCCGCGCCGCACGTGTCCGCCAGCACCTCCGGCATGGTCAGCACCGAAGGGCCGGTATCGAACCGGTAGCGCCCGGTCTGCGCGGATCCGCAGCATCCCCCTGGCTCGTCGCGTGCCTCGACCACCACGACCTCGCGGCCGCGCGCCGCCAGGTGGATCGCCGCCGACAGCCCGGCCAGACCCGCCCCGATCACGACGACCGGACCGTTCCCCGCCATCAGCGCCCGCCGGCATGTCGGGGGCGCGTCCCGGCCGTGGTCCGGGCGATCACCGCATGGCGGCGGATGGCTGCGCGGCGCCCCTTTCCTGGACCGGGGTGTACCGCTCGGACGTCTGATCCGCCTCGTCCCGCATCTCCTCCGCGCGGAGGGCGAGACCCATGGCGAAGAACGTCGGGGCCCATTCGCCGATGAAGATGCCCCATCGGTCGGCGCGGTCCAGGCCCGCCTCCTCAAGGCGCTTGGACGCCAGCCAGGAGGCGAACGCCAGACCGACGGAGACGGTGCCCGCCGTGTACATGATGTTGGATTTGATACCCATCTTGTGCAGTGAGCTGATCATTGTTCCCCCCTTGGTCGGTCCGGCCCCTACCCTCCTCTGACCTGCACAAAAGCGCTTCTGAAGCGATTTTGCCTGCCATGCACCATTTCGATGGCGCAGGCCCGGCGGCTATCGCGCGACCGCCGACACCTCCCGCAACCGGAGCGCGGCCAGGTCCGGGTCTGCGAGGGTGAGGGTCAACCCGGGATGGCGTATCCGGCCGGCCGGCTCGATGCCCGCGACCGGCTCATGGAAGCGGATGCAGACGCCCCGTGCGGCGTTCGTGCCGAACGTGAGCCCGCGGTCGGCCATCGACAAGCGTGGGCCGATCGCCTTCCAGAAGCTGTACGGCCCGGTGAGCTCGGCACCGGCCACGTTGTCCAGAGTCGTCCGTACCGTCCACGGGCCGAAATGGACCTCCAGCCGGGACGGGCCCAGCATGAGCCGGCAGTTGTCCGGCCGGATGCCCAGCAGCGCCAGCGGGCGGGCCATGCGGCGGTCGAAGGCGAACTCAAAACATTCGGCAGCGGATTCCGAAGGCACCCCAATCCCCCCTTTGACCGGGTATTTCATGGTGACTACCCATGCCTGCGGGCGGGTACCGCGACGTACATGGGAAACCAGGAGGAACCCGCCGTGGGCGACAAGGTCACCTGGCGCAGCCACGGCTCCACGGTCGAGGGCCGGGTGGAGAAGAAGATCACCGACCGGCGCCGGGAGGCGGGCCGCACCGTCGCGGCCTCGCCCGAGGAACCCCAGTACCTCGTCCGCAGCGACAAGAGCGGCAGGACGGCCGTCCACAAGGGCTCGGCGCTGCGCAGGCTGCCGGACGACTCGGCGTGACCCCGGATCCGCTCACTTGGCGTCCGCCGGAGGATCGAGCTCGATGATCGGCGGCGGATAGTCGAGGCGGGCGTCGTCCAGCCTCCAGGGGCGGTGGACGCGGCCGCCCTCGACGGCGGCGAGTTCGGGGACGTACTTGCGGACGTACTCGCCGCGCGGGTCGAAACGGGACGCCTGACGGAGCACGTTCATGGTCTGGTTGGGCCGAGGGCTGTTGCCGGTGCCCGCCACCCACTGCCAGTTCCCCGCGTTGTCGGCGATGTCCCCGTCGGTGAGCCAGTGGTTGTAGTGCCCCAGCCCCTCCCGCCAGTCGATGCCCAGGTCACGGGTGAGGAACGAGGCGGTGATCAGCCGCGCCCGGTTGTGGATGTAGCCCTCGGCGCGGAGCTGCCGCATACCGGCGTCGACGATCGGGATGCCGGTCATGCCCTCCTGCCAGGCGGAGAGGGCGTCCTGCTGCCCGCCCCAGCGTTGCCCGCGCGACCGGTAGTCGCTCCTGGGCAGCGCGGGGAACGCGGCGGCGACCTGGTGGTGGAAGTCACGCCACGCGAGCTGGCGGCGGAAGGCTTCCGGTGCCTCGTCCGCGATCGCCCTGGGCGAGACGCAGCCGAACTTGATGTAGGGGCTCAGCCGGGACGTGCGGTCCGCCGCGAGATCGTCGCGGACGCGCTCGTAGGCGGCGGCGTCCTCGCCCAGCCACGCCGCCAGCCGGGCACGTCCCGCCGTCTCGCCGCCGGGCGCGCGTTCCGGAGACGACGCGCCCGATGCCAGGTCGTCCGGCAGCGCGCCGGGGTCGACACCGGAGGGCAGGCGAACCCGGCGGGGCGTCGGCGCCACCGGGCGCCACTTCGCCGCGTCCCACGCCCGCCAGTACGGGGTGAACATCCGGTAGTGATCGCCGCTCGCCGGGGTCAGGTCCCCGGGCGTGACGACCGTGATGCCGGGCAGCGCCGACACCTCCAGGTCCAGCTCGCGGAGGCGGGCGAGGCGCCGCGCCCCGTAGGCCGACCGTTCGTCGGCGAGGAAGAGCGCATCGGCGCCGGTGTCCTTGGCCAGGCGCGCGACCTCGGCGACCGGATCGCCCCGCCGCACCACCAGGTCGCCGCCCAGCCCGCGCAGGGACTCCCGCAGATCGGCAAGGCTCTCCAGGAGGAACCGGACGCGGTTGGGCACGGCGAACGAACCGCCCAGGATCGCGTCATCGAAGACGAACACCGGAACGACCTGCCCGGCCTCGCACGCGGCGGCCAGAGCGGGATTGTCGCGCACCCTCAGGTCACGGGTGAACAGCATGATCGAAGTTCTCATCACTAGGGACTTCGGTGCGGCCCCCGCCACCGGTTGCGCCTCCTGACCTGCTATCGCGGCACGTGATGAAGCGTTTTTCGTGGGCATCGGGACTGCATGACCCTGGAACAGCGGCTCGCCCAAGGCGACGAGGAGGCGCTGAGCGAGTGCTACGCCGTGCTAGGTCCCCTCGTACGCCACCACGCGGGAAGGCTGGTGCCCGCCCACGTCGTGGACGACGTCGTCCAGATGGTCTTCCTGGAGGTCTGGCGATCGCGCGGCCGCTTCGACTCGGCCCGCGGCCTGGAGCCGTGGGTCGTGGCCATCGCCCGGAAACGGGCCATCGACCAGCTACGGGCCGAGGCGCGGCACTCCCGGCGGTCGGTGCCTCTGGACGACACCGTCGGCGTGCCCGACGCCACCTGCGCCGTGGACGCCGCCTGCGACGTCCGCAACGCCCTGGCCGGACTGCCCGTACCCCAAAGGCAGGCGATCGTCCTCGCCCACTTCGGCCAGCTGACCCAACGCGAGATAGCCGACCGCCTGGCGATCCCGCTGGGCACGGTCAAAGCCCGCACCACCCGCGGCCTGCGACGCCTGAAAGACCTGCTCTGACCGGGCGATTCAAGGACACTCGCCGCCACCATCGCCACCGTCACCGGCCTGTTCCTGATCTGGCTCTCAACAGCAGCCCAAGCGGGCATCACCGTAACCGGCCTCGAATAACAACCACCCACCCCGGCGAGGCCGCAGCGCTGTGTGCGAGGTGACCGCCTCTCTGCGAGGAAGCCTTATCCGGCGCCAGGAGGAAGTGCGCGGCGTTCCTCGCGCAGTTGGTCGGCGAACTCGGTCACCCGCTTCTCCCGTGGGTAGTGCTCTTCCAAGCGGCTACGCAACTCGTTGGCGCGCGGCAGGAGATCCCCGGACCGCCGCTTGGGCTTCAGCGCGGCGCGGCCGTGCTGGACGGCGCTCTCCAGGTCCCCCCGCCGCGCCGTGATCAGTCCAAGGTCCAGGTTCGCCATGGCGTACCGCATCGGCCAGCGCGTCGGGTCGTCGGGCCGCCGACACCGCGCGATGACCTCGCGGGCGTGCTCCTCGGCGGCGTCGTCCTGCCCGAGCATCGTGTAGATCGTCGAACAGTAGAACTCGTACTTGTCGTGATCGAACACGAAGTGGTGCTCCGGGTGCGCCGGGCGTGGCAACTGGTCGAGGATCTTCCTGCCGACTCTCAGGGCCTCGCGTGCGCGGGAGTCTCTCATGCGCGCGTACCCGCGGCCGGCCTGGAGGGTGAGCTGCACCGCCGCGTTCGTGGCGCCCGCGTGCCGGATCCCGGCCTCGCTGTAGGCCACCACGTCCTCGTAACGACGTTCGACCAGGGCGAACCATGCGGCGATCTCCCACGACCAGGCGATGATCTCGCCGTGCCCGGCCTGCTCGCCGAGCCGGTGCGCGGTGCGGCGCAGGACCTCCGCGCCAGTCGTCTCCCCGCAGTCGTACAAGGTGCACGCGAGCAGAACGGCCAACCAGCCGGAGCGGACAAGCAACTCGCGGTGCTCGGCGAGGGTGACCCGGCCGTCCAGCATCCGCAGCACTGATTTCAGGTGCGCCTTGCCGCGCTCGCTCAGCTCATTCGGCGCGACGGTCGGATAGTCCCGGCACAGCCGATCCACGACGACGTCAAGAAGGTCCAGCGCGCCGGGGGCGAGGTCGCTGGAGTCGGCGCTCGCCGCGAGGTTCAGCAGCTCGGCCTCATCGGCGCTGAGCCGGGCGGGACGTGCCGGAGCGGCATCGAAGTGCGCGATCAAAGCGCCATCGGCTTCGAGCGTGGCATCCATCCGTTCGGCGAGCTCGCGGGACGGCCGTTTGTGACCGTTCAGGATCTTCGACACGTGGCCCTGGTCGCACGGCACCAGCCGGGCCAGCTCGCGGACTCCGATGCCGCGCTCGGCCATGAGCGCGCGGAGTTTGTCGCCGAAGGTCATCGCCTCACCCGTTCGCCCCGGGTTGACCTGTTGCTCGCGTTGCCCGTGCCCTGCGGACAGCGGCCAACGTCTTTTACCGTAACCGCCGGTGCGCTGGTCTTGGGGGCGTACACGTCACGTCAGACACACAGGCGGCCCCGGACGGTGGGCGAACACCGCTCCCCGGGGCCTCGGCCGGAAGGTGGCTCCGACCTATGCGAGATCCTACGACCCCTGCCGCTTGCCCCACCGCCACTGTCGCCAACCCTGGCGCGGTCGCCCGGATGTTCCGTGAGCAGTACGGCGTGCTCGCCTGGTACGGCCCGTTCACCGGCCACTGGTGGGCGATGGTCAGCCCGGCCCGGCTGGTGGAGGCCGAGGGACCGTACGAGCTGGAGCACGCGATCCGCCGCGCCTGGGGATGGGAGCGGTGAACGTCCTGATCGGTCCGCTTGGGGCGCGCCTGGTCGACTGGGCGGCGGCCAGCCGCGGCGCCAGTGCATGGCGGGACGCCGATCCCCCCTTGAGCACAACAACGACCGCCCCCGCACCTCCTGGAGGAGGGCGGGGGCGGCGCGTGCCAGGCGGGCTACTCGGTCTTGTTCCGAACCCGCCACACGCCCAGAGCGATCAGGAGCGCCACGCCGATCGTGGGCTGTCGCCGATGTCCAGCGCGCCGTCCTCGGCCACGGACTGGACGGTGGCCATGGACGCGATGACGGTCTTCCAGTAGGGGCTGAGCTTGACCATTGCGACCTCCTCAGGTCACAGGGGCGGTCCACGCGGCCGCCCACGTCTTGGGGCCCACGACGCCATCCACCTGGAGGCGCTTCTCCTTCTGGAAGGCGCGGCAGACCGCTTCCGAGCCGGGGCCGTACACGCCGTCGACGGCGATGTTCCACCCGCGTGCACGCATCCGGGCCTGCCAGGTGCGGGCGGCGGCGTGCCGCATCATCGGGGGCTGGGTCAGGTACACGCCCGGCCACTTGGGCGCCTTCGCGGTGGGCGGCTTCGACGGCGGCGGGGCCGGCGAGGAGGAGCCGCCGGGGGCGGGCATGCCCTTCTTGACCCAGGCGTACAGTTCGGCGCCGGGGCACGCGGTCGAGCCCACGTCCCGGTGCCCGCGTTTGGCCAGGGTGCGGCCTGCCCGGCGGCATGCCTCGTCGTACAGCCACCGGATCGCGCGCTTCGCGGCGTCGGTGGCGTCGCCGTCCCGGCCGATCATGCACACGCCGATCCCGGAGGTGTTGTGCCCGGTGGCGTGCGCGCCGATCACCAGCCAGCCGCGGCCCTCGTAGATACGGCCCTTGGTGTCGACGAGGAAGTTGTATCCGATGTCCGACCAGCCGCGGCTGTCCATGTGGAAGTTCTGGATCTGCCGGGGTGTCTGCGACGGCGGGCCTTCGCTGTAGTGGACGACGACCTCCGTGCGCTTGCTCCAGCTTGTCGACGTCTTCGACTTCGGGGAGCGGGCGCCCCATTCCTTGCGGGTGATGATGTCCAAGCTGATCTCCCATCTCGCGGTGACGCCGATCACGACGCCGACTGCCGGGATCATCCCGAAAACGCCGGTGACGATGAGGCCCAAGCCAAACCCTGCCAGGGACAAGCGGACCCGACCGCGACATCCGCGGGTGAGCGGGTGGTGTCCATCGAGCGCGGTCGCGGACGACGCGGCGGACAAGCTCGTCGAGCTGCACGCCACAAGGGCGACTTCCGCGCGCGTTCCGGCTGGTGAGTCGCGAACAGGCGGATTGACGGTGCTTTGGCTACCTGATCCGGTCTACGCTGAAGGGGTCCCGCTCATCCCGGGACCCCTTCGCGCGTGTGGGCTGAACTGCGAAAACGTCGCGGATTTCATCCCGCATATATCCCGTGAGCAGCGGCTTACGGCGGCTCTCGGTGGCGTCCGGCTGCATAGGTTGATCATGGCGTCTTCGCAGCGGTCAGGGGGTTGGGCTGGGAAGATGCCGGTTGGCGGAGGCTGTGGGATTCGAACCCACGGAGCCGGGGATACCGACTCAGCGGTTTTCAAGACCGCCGCACTCGTCCACTATGCGAAGCCTCCCGAGGCAGCCACCACGATAGCGGGTCGGGCGAGGCGGGTTCACCGGGCTTTTCCGGGGGCGAGGAGGGGGTTACCGGGACCAAGGTTGCCTTTGGGCCTTAGGGGACGGGTGGGCATCCGTTACGCTCGTCCGCATGTCTGAGACATCGAACGACCCGGCCGGGACGACGCATCAGTTTCAGAACTTCGCGGCTCAGGCGCCGGCCGAGCAGTCCAGCAAGGTGAACGTCGGGCTTGTCGTGGGGATCGCCGCGCTGGTGGCCTTGCTGGTCGTCGTGGCGGTGGCGGTCTGGATGCTTCTCTGAGCCCGTTCCAGGGTGTCAGCGGCCGGACGCCGAGAAGTGCTGGTAGTCCTTGACGCCGCTCCAGTTGCCGCCCCAGCCCCAGCCGATGGAGGCGAACGCCCTCACCACCCGGTCGTTGGCGTGGATGACGCCGGGGGCGTCGAGGTTGCGGTTCTTGAACTTGACGCAGTGCCTGTGGGCGACCGTCCCGTCGGAGCTGACATAGGGGTTCTCGCACGGGTTGAGGTCGACGGCCAGGCCGTAGGCGTGCTGTGAGAAGCTCGTCGACCCGGTGGCCCTGCGGCAGTTGAACGCCGAGGTGTTGTCGGCCTCGATGGAGTCGAAGTCGGATCCCCTGAACCTGTCCACCGGCTCCATGCGCCTGATGGGGTAGCGCATGGCGAACAGCCTCCTGAAGACCGTGACCAGGTCCTCCGCCGCTTCGGCGTTGACGACCAGCCGCCCGCCGGCGTGCGCGCGGTCGTCCATGCCCCAGTACGTCATCTCGATCATGCGCAGGCCGGACGGGGACACCGGGCAGCCGCGGCGCCACGAGTGCGGAAGGTCGGCGGCGGTCACTCGCCTGATCGTGGACTGGAAGCGCTGCGGGGCGGTCGTGGCCGGCGCCGGGGTGCCCTCTCCGGTGCGCGTTCCCGAGGCGGTGGGCGGGTTGGCCGGGTTGGTACGGTCCGGGTCGCTGGAGCCGCGGCCACATCCGGCCGCGCCGACAATCAGGACGACGACCGTCGCTGCGCTGATCACAAGCCGTTCACCAGGCATAACTCTAGGATGGCACGTCGCGTCGGCCTCGCGTCGTAACCCCCCGTTCGCTACGGTGCGTTTCGAGGCGTGTCGCCGCGAGGGGGACGGGGCGGGCACGCCGCGCCGATTCGTTCAGCCCAAGCCGGGGTAACCCGGCGTCCCCCGGGCAGGGAGCCGGCATGGCCGAGTCTCAGGAACGCGACGCGCCCCCCGAGCGCGACCTGCCGACCCTCAAGGGCCTCCCCAGGATCGAGGACCTCCCCGAGATCCGCCTTTCCCGGATCGAGGTGCCCGACGACGGGGTCCCGTACGAGGTCGGCGAGCCGAGTGAGCGGGCCGATGCCTCCGAGGCGCCCGCCAGGAGTCTTGAGGACGAGATCTTCGCGATGGCGTCCACGGTGGAGGTCGAGGACGCGTCGCGCGCGGAACCGCCGCTGCTGAGGCTGTGGCAGGGGCCGGTCCAGATGCCGCCGCCCCCGGTGATCGGACGGGCCGTGGCCGGGTTCCTGACGTTCCTGTTCGTGGACGCCGTGATGATGTACGCGCCGCTGATGATGAGCCGCAGGCCGAGCCTGCTCCCGCAGATGGTGGCGCTGCTGACGCTGGCCTTCGGGCTGGGCGGGCTGCTGGTGTGGAAGGTCAGGGGGGCGTGGCGCCCGTTCGGGATCGGGATGATGCTCGGCTGGCTGTTCCTGACCCTGGTATCGCTCGGCCTTCTCACAGGGGTCAGCCCGTAGGGAGACGCCGCCGACGCCGCGCGTCCGGCCGGTCCCGAACGCCGGGACGCGCGGGACCGGGGCGCCGACCGGCGGCGTCAGCCGGATTCGGCGATGCGCTTGACCACGGCGGTGAAGGCGCGTCCGATGGCCGCCAGGTCCTCGGGCTCGATGACGTCGACGAAGAAGGTCCGCACGGTCTCGACATGGTCGCGGGCGGCGCGTTCCAGCGCGGCGTAGCCCTCGGCGGTCAGGTTCGCGTACACCCCCCGCTTGTCGTTGGGACAGTTGTCCCGGCTGACCAGGCCCTTGGATTCGAGACGGGAGCAGGTGTGGGACAGGCGGCTGCGGGACTGGCTGGCGTTGTCGGCCAGTTCGGCCATCCGCAGGCGCCGGTCGGGTGCCTCGGAGAGCCGTACGAGGATCTCGTACTCGGAGATCGAGAGCCCGTGCTTGCTCTTGAGATCACGGTCCATGATCTCGTTGAGCCTGGTGCTGCCGTCCACGAAGGCCCGCCAGTCGTGCTGTTGGGCGGCATCGAGCCAGCGTGGTTCGCTCATGCCCGCCAGTATAGTCCATATGTTGAAGATTCAATTAATTGGCGGTACGGTCGAGGGAGCGCCCGTGCCTTCGACCGTTCAGGAATAGTTTAGATTTCAACTAGGTTGTACGCGCACAAGCGCTCCCCGGAGGAAGGCATGGACGGACGTCCGGGGGCGGCCGACGAGTGAAGAGGAGAGCCGATGCCTGCCATCACGGCGGACCCGCTCACGCTGCCCCGACTGCCCCGCCTCGACGAGGCCGGCACCGGCTGGCGGCGCGTCGCCAAAATCATCACCGCCCAGCGGCACCTTGAAGGCGAGGGCTTCCAGGTGCGACGCCCCTTCCCCGGGGTGGACCTTCCCATGGCCGACCCGTTCCTGCTGCTCGACCACATGGGGGCGGTCGAGTACGCGCCGGGTGAGGCCAAGGGGACCCCGTGGCACCCGCACAGGGGCTTCGAGACCGTCACCTACATCATCGACGGCGCGTTCCAGCACCAGGACACCACGGGCGGGGGCGGCCTCATCTCCAACGGAGACACCCAGTGGATGACGGCCGCCGCCGGGATCCAGCACATCGAACAGCCGCCGCCGGAGCTCGTCGCCAAGGGCGGTCTGTTCCACGGCATCCAGCTCTGGGTGAACCTGCCTCGCGCCCAGAAGTGGGTGAACCCGCGCTACCAGGACATCGAAGCGCGGAACGTGAAGCTGCTCGCGTCCGACGACGGGTCCTCGCTCGTCAGGGTCATCGCGGGTTCCCTCGGCGGGTACGAGGGCCCTGGCGTCACGTACACCCCGATCAACTACCTGCACGCGACCGTCGCGCCCGGCGCGCGGCTGGCCCTGCCCTGGCCCCGGGACTTCAACGCGCTGGTGTACGTACTGTCTGGACGCGGCCTCGTCGGCACCGAGGAAATCGGCCTCGACGAGGGCCGGCTGGCGGTCTTCGGCGGCTCCCACCACAAGGGCGACCAGGACGGCATCATGCTCAGGGCCGCCGATGTGCAGCCGGTCGCGAGCCCGAACGGCTGGGAGATCCTCGTGCTCGGGGGGATGCCGCTGCGCGAGCCGGTGGCCCGGTACGGCCCGTTCGTCATGAACACCCGCCAGGAGATCGTCCAGGCGTTCGAGGACTTCCAGGCCGGCCGCATGGGCACGATCCCGGCCGAGCGCGTTCCGCACCTGACCAGCGCGGACGAGCCGGTGGACGCCTCCGGGAACGCGTAGCGGAACACCCTCTGAGCAGGGCGTTCACCCGCCGGACGGCCACGCGTTCCAGAAGGGGCGCGTGGCCGTCCGGCTTTCTGATGATCCCTCGGGAGAGTCGGCGCGTTCGGGTGACGGCGGGGGCGGCATGCGCTACTGTGTTCGAACAGTCGAACAGAGATTCGATCGGCCCGTCAGCGCTCGGGTGCCCGGGGAGGTGGCAGAGGGTGGCGACGATCACCGCGTCCGGCAGGGACGTCAGGGGTGCCGGGGACGCCGGGGCGCGCTGCACGCGGCGGGCGCCGCGCGCGACACGCCGCATGAGTTTCTACGCAAATCTACGGCCTCAGCTATATCGCCTCATAGAGTCCGAGAGCGTGGACCCCGTGCGCAACCCCTATGCCCCGGGCGCCGGGCAGCGCCCCCCGGAGCTGGCCGGCCGCGACCGCGAGCTTCAGCAGTTCGAGGTGGTGCTCGAACGGGTGGCACGCGGCCGTCCCGAGCGCAGCATGATCGTTACCGGCCTTCGCGGCGTGGGCAAGACCGTGCTGCTCAACGCGTTCCGCTCGATGGCGATCCAGCGGCTGTGGGGCACCGGCAAGATCGAGGCCCGTCCCGACCAGTCGATCCGCAGGCCCGTGGCGTCCGCCCTGCACCGGGCGGTGCGCGAGCTGGCGCCGCGGCACCGCGCCCCCGACCGCATCGAGGAGTTCCTCGGCGTGCTCAAGGCGTTCGCCCAGGCCGGTGAGGAGCCGGGCGGCGGACGGGGCAAGGCGCGGGCGCACCGCTGGCAACCCGGCATCGACGTGCCCGCCGCCCGCGGCCGCGCCGACTCGGGCGATCTGGAGATCGACCTCACCGAGCTCTTCGTCGACGCCGCGTCCGTCGCCACCGATGTCGGCGCCGGCATCGCGCTGTTCGTCGACGAGATGCAGGACGTCCCCGCCGACGACGTCTCCGCGCTGTGCGCCGCCTGCCACGAGCTGTCCCAGAACGGCGGCCCGCTCATCGTCGTCGGCGCGGGCCTGCCTCACCTGCCCGCCGTACTCTCGGCCAGCAAGTCCTACTCCGAGCGGCTGTTCCGCTACGCCCGCATCGACCGGCTCGACCGCGAGTCCGCCGACATCGCGCTGCTGGCCCCGGCGGAACGCGAGGACGTCACCTTCACCCCCGAGGCCCTCGACGCCCTGTACGGCGCGGCCGACGGCTACCCCTATTTCGTCCAGGCGTACGCCAAGGTCGTCTGGGACGTCGCGCCCGACAGTCCCATCACCGCCGACGACATCAAGGTCGCCGCCCCCGAGGCGGAGAGCGAACTGGCCGTCGGCTTCTTCGGCAGCCGCTACGAACGCGCCACCCCCGCCGAGCGCGACTACATGCGCGCGATGGCGATGCTGGGCGACGATCCCGTCCCCACCGCGGCCGTCGCCGACGAGCTCGGCCGCAAACCCTCCAGCCTCTCCCCGGCCCGCGACGGCCTGATCAAGAAGGGCCTCATCTACAGCGCCGAACGCGGCCTGGTCGCCTTCACCGTCCCCCACTTCGGCAAGTTCCTCCGAGCCCAACCCGTCTGACCGACGCACCACACCGGCGCCCCCCGGCTTGTGCCAGCGCCGCGGTCCGACGCTCGCAACCCACCATCCGCCCGCCCTCAACTCCACCTAACGCAAGGTCCCCGTCCAACACCCTTGACCCGCCCGCAGCGCTCCGCCCTCACTCCCGTGTGGTGGTGCGGCCTCGCCGCACCGCTAGCCCCTGCCAGGTACCTGCGTTACGGACGGAACGACCGTTCGCCAAGCAGGTAGGCAAGGGCCCGGTCAGGATTTTCTAACCCTTTCTAGAGAGAACTCTAGAGAGCTGTAGAGAGCGCGATCGACGCGTGTCGCCATCATTCTCTAGCCGTTTCTAGCGTGGTTCGTAGAAATTGCTAGATTCCGATATCGGGCCCTAACCGCGCGACCCGCTCGCCAAGGCGCCCAAGCCCGCACAGCCATGGCCAGCGCCGCCGTCACGGAGCATCTGTGACCGCCTGCCCGAGGAGGCCCAAGTCCGCCAGGCTTGCGTCGTCGTCTTCCTGGAGGACAAGCCGCCGATGTGGCCGGGCGCTTGGAGGCAGCTCGCGGCGATCTGCACGGCCTTCGGCTTCCCGCGTTTGCTGAGGAAGTGGATGTTGCGGACGATCTGCGGGGGCAGCCGCCATGTTCTCCGATAGTGATTGCCGGTCAAGCGGCTGCGGGACCTTGGGCGGGCGATACGGGTGCTTACTGCGCGACCTGGGTAGCAAGGTGCCCGAGTCCGCGCGGCCAAGGGTTCGGTGTTGGTGCGGACCATCTTCGGTCGGCCCGCCGCCGAGGAGGGTCCACGCCCAGCACGCTCGTGTCGTCGCCCCACTGGAGGCCAGGGGTTCCGGCGTGGCCGAGTACCCGGAACGTTGCCCGAGACGATCCGTCGGACCGTGTCGGCTTCCGCGCTGGCTGCGACGGCGGATCTGGTCGAACGTTCTGCGGGGGCGGCTGAACGCGCGTGAGGTGCGCCTGGTCGGCGAACCCGACGCGCGTCGCCACCTCCGCCGGGCGCAGACCCGCGTCCAGAAGGGAACGGGCACGGGTCACCCGGTGCTGCGCCAGCCAGGCGTACGGAGGCATCCCCCTCACCTCGCCGAAGCCACGTACCACCCGGTAACGCGACACCCCCATCTCGGCGGCCAGCTCGCCCAGCGCCGGTGGCGCGACCAGCTCGTCCGCGAGCCGGGACGACACCGTACGGGGAGCCGGGACGACACCGTACGGGCGATCCACACGGCCTCGCATAGTTGCTGGTCGAGCGGACCCGGGCCCTTGGGCGATGAGGTTCCGGCCGCACAGGTCTGGAGGCGGTGAGAGCCGGCCGATCACCGGGTTGAACGGATGCCGTAGGGCGGTTGGGCTGGGGGTGTGTGTGGCTGTGGATTTCTATGGGGTTCTAGTGGAGGTCCAAGAGAGGGCTAGAGACGGGCAGAGTGGGGGATGCGTCCTTCGGCTCCTGTGCAGGGGGTGGAGGCGGGACGCGGGCGGCTCGTACCGTTCTGTCGCGTTCCGCGGTGGACACGGCGAAGACGATCTCGGTGTCGCGGCCGTCGAGCCGGGCCGGGAAGACCACGAAACGCCAGCAGCCCTCGCGCCACACGTCCACCGGTACGGCGCTGGTGATGGAATCTTCGGCGGCGAGCCAGGCGGGGCTGTCGTACAGCGTCGCGAACGTCTCCGGCAGCGGGCTGCGGCGGCGCGCGCACGGCGTCGCCGGGCGGGACCGTCCGAGCCGACCGCGCCGCGCGAGGACGGACAGCTCGGGCGAGAGCGCGGCGAACAGCGCGAGCTCCACGACGAAGACCAGCGCCACCTGCGTGGGAACCTGCCGGAGCACCTCGGCGCCCGCGTGCGGAGCGCCCAGCGAAGCCACGGCCGCCGCCGTGAACAGCGCCGCGCGGAGCACGCTGCGGCGGCCCACCCGCTTCTCGCTCAGCCCGCCGAAGCAGCCGCATCCCGCGTCCGGACGGTGTACGCGCAGCTCGCCCACCGCCCAGGTGGCGGCCGCGAACGCCACGGTCGTGGCCACCCGTACCGACACGTGGGACGTGACCAGCAGTGCCAGCGCCAGCAACCCCTCGGTGACGGCGAGACCGACGTTCATGTGACGGCCCGGTCGCAGCCTTCCCGGGACGGGGACGCCGTGGACGTGCTCGGGCGCGGACCACGCCACGGGGGAACGGACGGTCAGCTTGGCCACGCAGGCGGCGAGCAGGACGGTCGCGAGCAGCAGGACCTGTGTGTTCTGGATGTTCTCCAGCATCGGTCAGTCCTCCGCGGCGTGCGGCGTGTCGTCCCCGAAGCGCAAGGCGGCGTTGAAGCATCCCGCGTCCAGATCGCCGCCGAGGGCCACGAAGGCGGCCGGGGTGAGCTCGGCGAGGCGTCCGCGCGGCGAGGTCCCGCATTCGACGCACCGGTCGCAGTAGCGTGCGGCCACGCACCCGCATTCGATCAGCGGCAGGGTGGCGCGCAGGCCGGCGCATTCGTTCTGGAGCGTGAGTTCCGTGCCCAGGGAGAGGTAAGGCAGGGCGACGCAACCGGAAGGTGTGTCGGGGCAGGCGTCCGGGTCCTCCGGGTCGGCGAAGGGGTAGGCGATCCCCTGCTCGCCGGTCAGCAGGAAAGCGGAGCTCGCGCCCGGTCGCGCGATCCGGGCGGGTGCGCCTTGGGTGGTACGGCGTGCGGTCGTTCTCCTTTTGCGGACGGGCGACGCGTGACGCGGTCCGGTACGGGGCCGGGGGCTCTCCTTGGCCGGGGCTGGGACCACGGGGGTGAAGGAGGGGCAGATGTCCGGCCAGGGCATCGCGTCAGGGCTGATCGTGTCGTCGGTCCCGCGCGGCGACGCCGGAGGTGTGGCGGGGCGCAGTGCCGGGCGGGACGGAGCCGCGGCGGGCGAGCCGTAGGTGGCGCCGCCGAACCAGGTGACGGTGCCGTGCAGGACGTCCGCGACCGGGGTGTCCGGGCGCGGCGAGGCCAGGTCGCCGGGCAGGTAGCCGGGCTGCGACGTGCCGGGACGGGCCGCCCGCGGACCGTCCGGTGAACGGACGCAGATGAGGTCGACGAGGTACCCGGGTTCGAGCCGGGGATGACGGACCAGGACGCGGCCGAGCGCGTGCGGGGGGATCACCACGGAGGTGCGCCCCCGATGCGGGCCCTGATCCACCTCTACGGTGTCCCCCTCGTACTCCAGGATCGTCCCGGTGATCCTGCCGATGTCCACCCAGACGCGGTCGGCGACCGGGCCGTCCGGCGCCATGCGCACGATCGCCTC
Organism: Actinomadura sp. SCN-SB; assembly: GCF_043906805.1. Classification (NCBI taxonomy): domain Bacteria; kingdom Bacillati; phylum Actinomycetota; class Actinomycetes; order Streptosporangiales; family Thermomonosporaceae; genus Actinomadura; species Actinomadura sp. SCN-SB. Next base: position 62,839 of record NZ_JBIMPP010000019.1, read on the forward strand.
GCGTCCGGGCCGCAGCGCGGCGGGGCCCCCGCGCCCGCCGTGCCAGACCGTGGTGGACGGGGCCAGCGGCACCTTGATCTCGCCGCCCGAGCCGCCCCCGCCACCCCTGCCGTCCAGGACGAGGAGGTACGGGTCGGCGTCGAGGATGGTCCCGGCCAGGACCCGGCGGCGTTCCTCTGGATCTTCCGCGGGTGCGCCGGGACGTGCCGATGTCCCCAGCACGAGGTTCCGGTAGAGACGGCGCGTCCCTCCGCGGGCCCGGGGTGGTAGCGGCATGGCGTTGCTCCGGCGTCGATCATCGAGGGGTCACGTCGTGGCCACGACTGTTCGGACAGCGTGTCAAGAGTGGTACGCACCGTGTCCACGCAGTCTGCGGATTTGTCGCGATAAGTCATGTACGGGTTGAGGTTTGTTTGACCGGGGATGATGTTTGTCCACTGGTTGACCCGAATATGAATTTTCAGTTAGGCCAAAATTGAGCTCCCCGTGCGATCGTCGAGTCATATGGATCTTGAACCGGTGGGGTTCCGCGACCGGCGAGGGTCCGACGAGGCTCCTGAACCCCTGGCTCGGTGGTGACGTGAACAGCGCACGGCACGAGGAGTTCCGCGACTATGTCGCGGCCCGCGGGCCCGCCCTGATGCGGGCCGCGCTTCAGCTGACCGGAGACCGCGCCGAGGCCGAGGACCTGCTCCAGGCGGCGCTGGCCAAGACCTATTCGGCCTGGGACCGTATCGAGGACCGCGCCGCCGTGGACGGCTATGTCAGGCGGGCCATGGTCAACACCCGGATCTCGTGGTGGCGGCGGCGGAAGCTGGAGGTGTACCCGACCGACGAGCTGCCCGAGCAGCCCGTGGACGACCACACCGGAAACACCGAGTTGCAGGACGCGCTCGGGCGCGCGCTCGACAGGCTCCCCGAACGCCAGCGGCTCGCCGTGAAGCTCCGCTATTACGAGGACATGCCCGAGAACGAGATCGCGAAGGTCCTCGGGGTGAGCATCGGCACCGTCAAGAGCACCGTCTCCCGCGCCATGGCCAAGCTGAGGGTCGACACCGCCCTCGAAGCCGACTTCCCCGACATCGCACCCCATCGCCCATGAACACCCCGTGACCGCCCTGTCCCGACCGTTCCGGGCGGCACCCTCGGTTCGGGTCTCGGTTCGGGTCTCGGGCGACGACCCACCGTGATGTCCCGAAATATGGGGCCTCCGAGGGCTGACAGCGTGTCGCCGTTCGGGCAAGAATCCGGTTCTGAGATCCACCGAGCTGGAGGTGCGCCGTGCGGAGCACGATGCAGGATTTCCCGCTGACCCTCACCTCGATCATGCGCTTCGGCGTCGATGTCTGCGGTGACAGCGAGGTCGTCACGTGGACGGGCGACGGGTCGCGCCGGCGGAGTTACGCCGAACTGGGTGAGCGCGCCGCCCGGCTGGCCGGGGCGTTGCGCGCGCTCGGGGTGGACGGCGACCAACGCGTGGCCACGTTCATGTGGAACAACGCCGAGCATCTTGAGGCGTACCTGGCCGTGCCGTGCATGGGGGCCGTGCTGCACACCCTCAACATCCGGCTCTTCGCCGATCAGCTCGTGTACATCGCCAACCACGCCGAGGACCAGATCGTCATCGTGGACGGCTCGCTGATCCCGCTGCTGGCGCCCATCCTTCCGCAGTTGAAGACCGTCCGGCACGTGCTCGTGGTCGGCGAGGCCGACACGGCTCCGCTGGCGGACGCGGGCAAGGAGCTGCACTCCTACGAGGACCTGCTCGCCGCCGCGCCCGCCACGTTCGACTGGCCCGAGCTCGACGAACGGTCGGCCGCGGCGATGTGCTACACCAGCGGCACCACGGGCAACCCGAAGGGCGTGGTGTACTCGCACCGGTCGGCGTACCTGCATTCGATGTCGATCTGCTCGGCCAACGCGATGGGCATCAGCGCGACCGACCGCGTGCTGCCGGTCGTGCCGATGTTCCACGCCAACTCCTGGGGACTGCCGTACGGCGCGCTGATGGCGGGCGCCTCGCTGGTCATGCCCGATCGCCATTTGCAGGCCGAGCCGCTGGTACGGCTGATCGAGGCGGAGCGTCCCACGGTCGCGGGCGCGGTGCCGACGATCTGGGCGGACGTGCTGCGCCACGTCAAGGAGAACGGCGCCGACCTCAGCTCGCTGCGGATCGTCCCGTGCGGGGGGTCGGCGGTGCCGGAGTCGCTGATGCGCGGGTTCGACGAGATCGGCGTGCGGATCGTCCACGCGTGGGGCATGACGGAGACGTCACCGGTCGCCTCGATGGCGCACCCGCCGGCGGGCGCGGAGGGCGAGGACGCGTGGCGGGCGCGGATCTCGCAGGGCCGGGTGCTGTCCGGCCTGGAGATGCGGGTCGTCGGGGACGAGGACAAGGTGCTGCCCAGCGACGGCGAGGCGGTCGGTGAGATCGAGATCCGCGGCCCCTGGATCACCGGGTCGTACTACAAGGACGAGGACCCGGAGAAGTTTCACGACGGCTGGCTGCGCACCGGCGATGTCGGCACGGTGACCCCCGACGGCTTCCTGAACCTGTCCGACCGGGCCAAGGACGTGATCAAGTCGGGCGGCGAGTGGATCTCGTCGGTGGAGCTGGAGAACCATCTGATGGCCCATCCCGACGTCCTGGAGGCGGCCGTGGTGGGGGTGCCCGACGACCGCTGGCAGGAGCGCCCCCTCGCGACGGTGGTGGTACGGGAGGGCGCGGCGGTCACGGCCCGGCAGCTCAAGGAGTTCCTCACCGGCCTGATCCCGAAGTGGCAACTCCCCGAACGCTGGTCGTTCATCGAGGCGGTCCCGAAGACCTCGGTCGGGAAATTCGACAAGAAGGTCCTGCGCCGCCAGTACGCGGAGGGCGAGCTGGACGTTCAGCGCGTCGACTGAACGGCGTTTTCACGGCCGTGCCCGCCAAAGCGGCCGGGGTCGTGAATGGGGCTCGGCGCCATTCCGTTCGTCCGCCGAGGCGGGCACCCCGCCTGCCGCCACATGATCACTCCGTGGGTTCGGTGAAGAGGCGGCGTGCGTTGTGCGTGTCTGCGTTGGGACACCTTCATCGTGATTTCAGGGATCAACTGGTGCGGATGGGGTCAAGGGGTGTATGCAGGGTGAGCCGAGTGTCCTGAAACGGCCCCGCGAGGGCGGGTCTCCCCATGCCGGTGCCGGGAGCGTGAATGCCCAGGTGGTCCACGTCCGACGTCGCGGCCGACCGACGGCTGGTCCAGAGGTTGAACGACGGCGACGCGAATGCCTTGGCCGCGCTTTATGACGCCTACGCTGAGCGTTTGTACGACTACGCCTTGTCGATGACCGGCGAGTACAGGATCGCCGCCGATATCACGCACGACACGTTCATTGACGCCGCCCGCCGCGCCCCCCGGATGCGGGACCACCAGCGATTGCGTTCGTGGCTGTACGGGGCGGTGCGGCGCCGTTGCGTGCAGCGCGCCAGGTCGCGGGTGCTGTACTGGGAACCGGACGTGGACTTCGGTGATGCCTGGGGCCATTCCGAGACGCCGAGAACGATGCGTTCCGGCCCATCGCGGAAGCCCGGAACGGCGCATGACTCCGGCGAATCCAGTGAATCCAGCGAGCCTGAGGCGGAGGCCCCCGTCGACGCTCCGCCTCACGGTGTCCTCGCGGCGGCGATGCGAGGTTCGGTCGATGAGGACCCGTCCCAGTCCGTCCGTGAACGTCCCGAGCGCGCGCCCGATGCCGACGAGCCGCCGCCTTCCTCCGAACTGCGCAGGCTGCTGGACGGCTCCGTGGCGAGGCTGGAGCCCTGTGACCAGGAGGCGCTGCTCCTCGCCGTCCGGCACGAGCTGTCCGCCGCCGAGATCGGGAGCGTGCACGGCGTCTCGCCGCGGCGGGCCGCCACCCGGGTCGCCCGCGCCCGGACCCGCCTGGACGAGGCGTACACGACCGAGCTGAAGGTGGCCACCGAACGGTGCGCCGTCGGCCAGGCGGAAGACCACCGCGAGTGCACCGACTGCCGGCGTCGTGCCGGTGTGAACCCCGCCGCGCTGCTCGCCTTCGCGTCCGCGCCCGTCCTCCCGGCGTCGTTGCGGCACCGCGTCCTGCACACGGCGACCGACCCCGAGCTGGCCGGGTACCGGAACGACATCGCGGCGCGCGGCGGCGCGCTGACGCCGCACGGCATGCCGACCCAGCCGGACACGCCGTCGCCGTACACCAAGCGCTGGCTGTTCGCCGGGGGCGGCATGGCGGGCGCCCTGGTCACCGCCGTTCTCGGCGCGATGCTGATCAGCCCGGGGCTGGGCGATCCGACGATCTACTGGCCGCCGTTCCGGGCGCGTCCGCAGCCGTCCGTCACCGACCATGTGCCAAGGCAGCCGCAGGGAGGGGGGACCGGCCAGGAGCCCCCGAGGGACGGCGTCGCACCCAGCGCTCCGGGTGCGACGCCCCCGGCCGGCTCGCAGGGACAGGGCGCGTCCCCGCCCAGCACCGGCGCGCCCACCTCGCCCGCCCCGCCACGACCGGGGACGCTGATCGTCACGCCGGCGCGGGTGGAGCTGTACATGAGGAAGACCGCCACGGTCCGGCTGGAGGCGTCGCAGGGCCCCGTGTCCTGGAACGCGACAAGCTCGTCCGAGCAGCTCTCGGTGTCGCACCCGCAGGGTGAGCTGGCCGCGGACACCACCGCCGACGTCACCGTCACGCTGCGCACCCACCTGATCAACCTGCCCGGACAGGCGACGCTGACCTTCTCCGACCCGACCACCGGCACCACACGCGAGGTCACGGTGGTGTGGGGCGCCTCACTGCTCTGACGGGGGCGCCGCGCGGGTTTGACCGCTCTGATCTCACTCGCCACCATTGCGGCATCGATCGACGGCGAACAGAGGTGGCCATGGCCGACCCGACCGATCCCCGGGACATCGAGGAGACCCTTCTCGGCGGCCCCCTGCGCTACACCCGCAGGCAGGTCGAAGAACGTTCCGGGGTCCCCGAGGACTACGCCCGCGCCATCTGGCAGGCCCTCGGCTTCCCCACCCCGCCGGACGACGAGGTCGCCTTCACCGACGGGGACGTGACCGCCCTTCGCGAGATCAAGGACCTGCTGCGGTACGACCTCGTGGACGAGGAGATGGTGCTGCGCCTGTCCAGGGCGGTCGGGCAGACGATGGGACGGCTGGCGGGCTGGCTCGGCGACGTCTGGCTGCAACGGCTCAGCGAACGCCTGCCCCCGGACGAGCCCGTCACGGAGGACGCCGTCCTCGCCGCCCTCGCCGCCACCGAGGAGCTGCGTCCCGCGTTCGAGCGCCTTCTGATGCACGGGTGGCGCCGCCAGCTCGCCGCCGCGGGTATGCGCGCCGCCGGATCCACCGCCACGGCCACCGCCGACCCGGCCGCGGGCACCGCCCTGCTCGCCGCCGGCTTCGCCGACATCGTCTCGTTCACCCGGCTCAGCCGCGGCATGGAGGGGCCCGCCCTCGCCGACCTCGTGGAACGCTTCGAGTCGACCACGACCGGCCTGGTCGCCGAGCACGGCGGCCGCGTGATCAAAACGCTGGGCGACGAGGTGCTGTTCGTCGCCCAGGACCCCGCGGCCGCCGCCGAGATCGGGCTCAACGTCGCCGAGCGCGGAGAGGCGGACCCCGACTTCCCGCGCGTCCGCGTGGGCATGGCCTATGGGGAGGTCATCCTTCGCCTGGGCGATGTGTTCGGGACGCCTGTCAACCTGGCCGCGCGCCTCACAGCGACCGCCTACCCGGGCAGCGTCCTGATCGACACCGCCCTCGCGTCCGAGCTCACGTCCAAGACGTTCGCGACCACACCATTACGACCCCGGCCACTCCAAGGGCTGGGCAGGGTGAGGCCGTACCGCCTCCGGCGTCAAGGTGCGGAGGGGGACCGGTAGGTGAGGATGACGATGCCGCTGTCGAGGACGGTGGTGTCGGTGAGCTCGAACCTTCCGGACGATCCGGTGCGATAAAGCAGGTCGTCGGCGGTGCCGCTGCCGACGAAGAAGGGGTGCACCCACAGGCGCAGCTCGTCGAGCAGTCCCTCGGCCATGATCGCATGGGCCAGCGGACCGAAGCCGTACTGAACGATGGAGGCGCCGGCTTGGTGAGGGTGGTCGAGACGACGTACTTGGGCAGCGCGTTCATGCGGTCGCTGAGCGGATCGCCGGAACGGCTGGACCACACCGGGGCGAACGCTTCGTAGGTGTGGCGGCCCAGTAATACCGCGTCGCAGCGTTCCAGCAGTTTGGTCTGGACCTGGCTGCCCGCGTCGCTGAAACCGCCGAGCGACGGCCAGTCCTGCGGGTTCTGGATGACGCCGTCGTACGTGGAGTTGATGACCGTGCGCATGGCGGGCTCCTCAGGAGTGAACGGGCTCAAATCCCAGGTGGGATGAGGTTGACCGAAGGTGATGCGCGGGTCGTACCGGGCCTTGAGGGCGGTGAGCCTGGCGTGGTCGGCCGGGGTGTAGGCCGCCGCCACACGTTGCGGGGCACTGTCTTCGACACCGGCGAAGTTGAGGTTGGTCCCTCCGGTGCGTCAGGGACGTAGCGCGTCCAGCGTCTCGTCACGCCGCCGCAGCGTGCCGGGGTCTGGGACAATGCCGGTGAAGAACGAGAACTCCGCGTCGCGGCCGCCCACGCAGTTGGGAACGCGCGGCGGACGGGCGTACGCGCCGCCGAAATGCCGTAGTTCGGCCACGGGCGGCGTGCCCGGTCCCGCCGGCGCGGAGATCAGCTCGACGGTCTCCCGGGGTGAGGTCCTTCAGCAGTACGTTGCGGTCGTACGCCACGTACGGTTCGTCGGCGGGATCGTGGTGGATCGACCCGACCTCGGCGTAGGGCATCTTGCGTACCGTGTCCAGCAGGAGAGGGCCCAGCTTGCGCAGCGGCCGGACCAGGCGCCCGCCCTCGGCCATGCCACCGCTGTGCGCGACGAACCGGCCGCGCAACGGCTCCGGTACGCCGGGCAGATCGGGATGGTGCGCCAGCAGCACCGAGGACGCCATCGTCTCAGGCACCCGCCGCGTCCATTCGGCGTAGCCGTGCAGGACCTCGGCGGTGGCCTCGCCCGCGAAATACAGCCCGCCCCCGTCCAGGTGCGAGACCGGGAACAGGTCGATCTCCATGCCGACGACCAGCCCGAAGTTGTCCTTGCCGCCGCGCACCGCCCAGAACAGGTCGGGATCCGATTCGGCCGTCACGTCGTACGACCGTCCATCGGCGCCGACCATCCGCAGACGGCGCACATGGTCGGCGGCGAAACCGAACCGGCGCCCCAGCAGCCCGGCACCGCCGCCCATCCTGTAGCCGACCGCGCCCACGCTGGGACTGGAGCCGTTCAACGGCGCCAGCCCGTGCCAGGTGGCGCACTCCAACACCCGTGACCATCGGGTTCCCGCCTCGACCCAAGCCGTCGCGGCGGCCGGGTCAACGGTGACGCCGTCCATCCGACTCGTGTTGACCAGCACGGCCCCGTCGGCGGGGACCGCCTGGCCGTGCCCGGTGGCCATCACCCCCACGGGCCGACCCTGCTCGGCGGCCATTCGCACGGCGGCCACCACGTCACGTTCGTCCACCGCTGCGACCACGCAGGCCGGGTGCGACTCCGCCGCCCGGTTCAAACCCAGCCGCTCAGCGTCATAACCCGGTTCACCCGGTCGAATGACCTGCGTCTTCATGCGGGTGAACGTATGCGAGGCGACCGTTCGAGGATTGCAGGAATCGGTCACGACACCGATCCGGGGCCAGAACGCCGGTAGGAACGGCGCTCCCGCGTCAACGGGAAGATCGTCCGCGTAGTGGAGAAGTCGCCCCGGTGGACGAAGGTGACGTGATCACGAGGTGGCCGCAGCGGCCGATAGGGCACGGTCAGAGCAGCGAAGCGCCCGGTAATCGGGCCGGAGAAGGTCAGCGTCACGGATGGATGCGCGGCGCGACGGTCCGGCCCGCGGTGTGAGCGCCAGGCGGAGGACGATCCTTTACCCACGTGGACGGACGTGCCCTGTGGACGCTGGAGCCGCGGTATCGACGGCGTGTCGGCCGCCGGGACCATGGGCGGAATGACCATATATCTCCTGATTTGGCCGGATATTGGTCATCGCACGGTCGATGGGCTCTCCGAGGCTGGGTAGAGCGCCCGTTATCGCCGGAACGTCCAGTACGAGGAGGGGACGATCGATGACCGCACCGACCCGTGCCGCACCAGCCCGGGAGTGGGCCGACGCCTTCGCCGCCGCCAGCAATGAGGACCCCGAGATCCAGGCGCACGGGAAGTACTTCACCTGCACCTACCTGCTCGACGCCACCGAACGCAGCTACGCGATCAAGATGGAGTCGGGCCGGGTGACCGAGGTCACGGTGGATCCGGGTCCGCTCGACGTCCCCTACGAGTTCGCGATCCGGGCGACCCCCGAGACGTGGCGGGGGTTCGGAGAGCCCATACCGCCCCCGATGCACCACGGGATCTGGGCCGCCACCTTCCAGCGCGACATGCGATTGGACGGAAACATCCTGGTCCTCATGCAGAACCTGCGATGCGTCACACGGCAGATCGAACTGCTCCGCACCGTCGGCTCGCCCGTCTGAGGAAGGAGATCACCGTGAGCAAGGTTTCCCCGGTCACCGGGCACTACGTGACCATCGAGGTCGACGGCGTGGAGTACAAGGTCTTCTACCTCGAGAACGGCACCGGCCGGCCGCTGGTCTGCCAGCACACCGCCGGCTGCCACAACCACCAGTGGCGCGGCCTGCTGGAGGACGAGGAGATCACGGCGAACCACCGCGTCATCGCCTATGACCTGCCCCGCCACGGCAAGTCCGACCCGCCGGAGAACGTCGAATGGTGGAAGGAGGAGTACACCCTCACCGCGGACCATTTCGTCAACTTCATCGTCGCGCTGTGCGACGCCCTCGAACTCGAAGACCCCATCTTCATGGGCTCCTCCTTCGGAGGAAACGTCGCGCTGCAACTGGCCCTTCGACGACCCGACCGCTTCGCGGGCGTCCTGTCGGTCGAGGGTGCGGACTACTCGCCCGGGTTCTACCTCGACTGGTGGCAGCACCCGCACGCCAACGCCGCCCAGGTCTGCGCGAGCGGTGTATGGGATCTGATGGCGCCGCAGTCACCGGAGGCCGACCGCTGGAAGACCTGGTTCTACTACTCCCAGGGCTCCGAGGCGTTCAAGGGCGACCTGTACTTCTACTCCGTCGACCACGACCTGCGAGAACGCCTACACGAGATCGACGGGAACCGCTGCCCCGTCGTGATGCTCACCGGCGAGTACGACTACCTGACGACCCCGGAGGACAGCGCCCGCACCGCCAAAGCCATTGAGAACGGCAGCTTCATCAAGATGGAGAAGATCGGGCACTTCCCGATGAGCGAAAACCACTCGGTGTTCCGCGGATACCTCCTCGAAGCCCTGAGAATCGTCGAAAGCAAGAAGTCGTCCGTCTGAGCCGCCCTTGCGACGCCCCACGGCTGGCGCAAGAACTGATCGGCCCCTGCCGACAGGGCGGTCTGCTTTTTGGCTGGACGGCGAAGTCGTGGCGGCCATCGACACGTCCAGCACGACGGACACCGACTACGGCCGCCGCGGCGTGGGTGGCGCGCCCGCCCCGCCACTACCCGGCCAAGGAACATCGACCGCACCCCTCCTTCGGACCGGTCGTCGCCTCGGTCAACCTGCTGTCGGCATGCGTCGTGGAGTTCATCCATCCAGACGACAACAGGCGCGTGCCAGTGAACTCAAAGTCGGCAGCCTGTGCGTGATGAGCGGTGCGGCACTATTTTTCTGGCGGCACGCCATCCCGGCCCCCAGGACCGACCCCGGCCCGAACGGACGAGTGCCCCTCAGCGACGGGTATCGGTGACCCTGCGAACAATTCTCTAGCCGAAAGCCCTACCGCTGACCCGCCCACCAAGGGTTCCCGCGATCCCACCAACACACTGAACTGCGGCAACACCACACCCGAGATCAAATCGACGTCGGCGCACCGGGTCGGCGGGCTCGCGTGGCCGGCCGATCAGCGTGTGTCGGCGGCGGATCGGACGGCGCTGTGCAGGGCCGCGCGCGTCACTAGGAGGACGGGGCCGTCGGGGTCTTGGCTGTCTCGTACCGCCACCACCCCGGCCGCGTCCGCCAGCTCGACGCTAGTTGCCGCCGCTGGAGGTGCTGTGGCTTGACTCGCGCCAGGTGGCGTTGCTCAAGTCCATCTCTGGGGACCACCTTCCTGATCAGTTCACGCAACATCTGGCCTGCGAACGGAGAGCGACGAGGGTCTGTGCAACCGCAGACAGGTCTGCGGGGTCGTCGGTCGTGGACGGAGGGGTGGCTGGGTCGGTGGTGAACGGTCACGCCGGTCACGTCCGCTAGCTCGACGTGCTCAGCATCGTTGGTCGCGCGACATGTCTTCGGTGAGCGCCCGCGAGTGAGGTTTTCCGGGGTTTGCGTGGGGGCGTGAGGTTGTGCCTGTGGGGGTGCGGCGGGTCGTCCGGGTTCGGGGACGGGCGACTCGCCGCTGATCGGTGGTCGGGGGCGCGGGGGTGCCGGGTGGTCGGCGCTTGCTGATGGCGGAGTGGACGGCGGTGCGCAGGGCTGCGCGGGTCAGCAGGAGAACGGGGCCGTCGGGGTCCTTGCTGTCTCGTACCGCCACCATCCCGGCCGCGTCCGCCAGCTCGACGCGGTTGCCGCCGCTGGAGGTGCTGTGGCTTGACTCGCGCCAGGTGGCGTTGCTCAAGTCCTTCTTTTGGGGCCACCTTCCTGATCAGTTCACGCAACATCTGCCTGCGAACGGAGCGACGAGGGTCTGTGCAGCCGCAGACAGGCTGCGGGGTCGTCGGTCGTGGGCGGAGGGGGCTGGGTCGGTGGTGAACGGTCAGTGCTTGTCCGTGGTGGACTGGATGGCGGTGCGCAGGGCTGCGCGGGTCAGCAGGAGGACGGGGCCGTCGGGGTTCTTGCTGTCCCGCACCGCCACCACGCTGGGGACTGGGAGGAAGGCCGTCCCGTGGCTCGGCGGACGAGGCTACGCTGCATGTGCGTGGAGGCGTGACGGTCGGTGTTCGAGGACGCGGGGTGGGGTGTTGATCAGTCCGTATGTGCGTCGGCTGCGGCTTGCGGCGGAGTTGCGTGAGCTGCGGGAGCGGGCTGGGGTCTCGGCGCAGGAGCTGGCAAGCGGTCAGGCGTGTACCGGCAGATGATCAGCAAGCTGGAAAACGCGCACATCGCGCCGAGTCAGGAGGATGTGCAGCGTCTCCTGGATGTCCTTGGTGTCGAAGGTGACAAGTGGACGCAGCTCGTGCAGGTCACCGCTGAGGCGGCGTCGCATGGCTGGTGGGAGTTGTCGGGGATCGGTGAGCGTCAGGCCAGGTTCGCCAATTTGGAGGCCGGCGCGAACGTGATCCGCGAGTACCAGCAGAATCTCATCCCGGGGTTGCTGCAGTCGGAGGAGTTCATCGCCACGCGCTTGGCCAACTCCGAGCTGCCGTTGCCGCCCGATGCCGAGGTCACCGGCGTGCTGAAGGGGCGGGTTGGCCGACAGCGGATGCTGCATCGTCCTGCCGGGCCGTCGTATGAGGTGATTCTGGATGAGGTAGTGCCGCGCCGTCGTTCGGTACCTGCGGACGTGTTCCGACGCCAACTCGATTACATCGTCGATCTGTCCCGGCGGGATGAGCGGGTGACGGTGCGGGTTCTGCCTGTGGACGCTGAGATTCCGGGGTACAACATCCCTGCATGTTCGTTTTCGATGTACACCTATCCGGACGACGGCGACCCCGGGGTGGTGGCGTTGGAGGCGGTGACCACCGACCTCGTCCTCACCGATTCGGACCAGACCGCACAGTTCGAGATGGTGTACGGGGGTCTCGTCCGTGCGGCCCTGTCGGTCGAGCGGTCACGCGAGATGCTGACGGACGTCGCAGAGTCCCTCCCCTCGCACTAGGAAGATCATCATGACCAGTCGCGAACGCCACGTGGGGTGGCGGAAGTCCTCATACAGCGGAACGGGCAACAACTGTGTCGAGGCCGGGCGGGTTGCTCGGCGTCGGGTCGGCGTCCGGGACACCGCGTCGGGCGATGACGGGCCGGTGCTGGAGTTCGGGGTCGGCGCTTGGGCGGCGTTCTTGGCGGAGGTCCGGGAGGGAAGGCATCGCCTGCCGTAGCCGGTCGGCGAGCAGGGGTCGAAGTGTCGCACTTCGACCCCTTTCTGCGTTTTGAGTGACGGAATGGATGCGCAGTGTCAGCGAATCCCTTGCAGGCCGGTGTGGACATTCGCATACTCATGACTGTCACAGCAGCAGGACAGTCGATATCACGGCATTTGTCTTTGGGTGGTAGAGCGTGCCCCAGGAGCTACCGAGATCCGGCTGTCGTCCATCTGCAGGCTCACAGTCAGGAGCGACAACGATGTCTGTGGGCTCGGTGGGGTGCGGCGGGTCGTCCGGGTCCGGGGACGGGACGACTTGCCGCTGATCGGTGGTCGGGGGCGGCGCGGGGGTGCCGGGTGGTCAGCGCGTGCTGATGGCGAGGTGGACGGCCGTTCGCAGGGCCGCGCGGGTCAGCAGGAGAACGGGGCCGTCGGGGTCCTTGCTGTCCCGCACCGCCACCACGCCGGTCACGTCCGCTAGCTCGACGCACTCAGCACCGTTGGAACCGCTGTGGCTGCTCTTGCGCCACTTGGCGTTCGTCAGGTCCATCTTTCTTCGGCCACCTTTCTAATCAACTCGCACGACATTTCTTGCGTGAGTGCCTGTGAACGTAGCTGGAGCAGCGTCCGCGCCAGGACGGAGAGGTCGGCGGGGTCATCCGTCGTGATCGAGCGTATGGCGGTTTCGACATACGCGATCTCGCTCCGATCTTCCATGGTTGCTAGTACGAAAGCTCCCATGTTGCCGTCGTGGTCGCCGCGACTCAACACTACTTGAACCGTGACGTTGGGCATCCTGCTGATCTCGATCAGGTGCTCCAACTGCTTCCTCATCGTCTCGTGGGTTCCGACCTGGTGGTAGAGCACCTGCTCCTCGATCAAGAACAGGACGATTGCCGGACCGCGCTCGTCGTCCCTGGTCAGGATGGTTTGTCGGTTGATCCTGACGTCAGCGGTCTCCTGATTGCCGTGCACGATCGCGAGAGCGTATTCGGGAGTCTGGGCGAGACCTGGGATCACGGAGTGCTGCCAGCAGATCAGCATCACTGCGTCGGCCTCGATTTGCGGCCAGTCGAACCAGATCGGAACGGGGTGTCCGTTTTTGTTGAGGTCCTCCCAGAGGTTGATGAGCGCGCCGTCTCCCTCCAAGTGATCGTCCACGATCTCCACGAACGATCGGGTAGCGCGCTTCTTGCCGTTCTCAATCTTGCTCACCTGCGGGCCACTGACCTGCGTGATGTGAGCGATGGTCTCCTGCTTTACACCCTTGGCCTCGCGCATTCGGCGCATCTGGCGACCGAAGGCGATCAGGGCGGGGGATTCGCTGGGGCGACGCTGGCGGCGTGGGGGCATGTCACCTGTCCTCTCGTAGGCATCTGCCCGCACTGCGAATGATCTTCTTTTGTCTGCCACCTGACGGCGGCAACCACATTTTAAGCAGAAAGTGCCTCACTGTGTTGTGCACATCACAGAAGGTGAGGAGATCATCATGGGCGAGGCAGCCCAGAACGAAATGGTGGTGAAGCGGGACCTCACGGTCGTCGCGGAGGTGCGCCGGTTCGTGCGGCTGGTCGCCGGCCAGTGGGACATGGACGACTACGTGCCGACCCTGGTGGCGAGCGAGCTGGTCACCAACGCACTCCACTACGCCTCCGCGTCCGACGACGATGTGAGGTTCCGGATCGGACGCACCGACGACGGCGCGCTGTGGATGGAGGTCCAGGACGCGACCTGCGACCTGCCCTGCATCCAGCGCGCCGACAGTATCAGCGAGGCCGGACGCGGCCTGTTCATCGTCGACCGGCTCTGCCGCTGCTGGGGCGTCCGCCCGCTGGCAGGCAACGGCGGCAAGGTCGTCTTCGCGGTCCTCAATGCCTCATGAAGACCACGTGGAGGTGATGCGCGTACGGCGGGCTTTGGGGCGTGGGAAGGCGGATGCGGAGATCGGCGGATTCGAGGGTGAGTTCGCTCGGGTGGCTGTCGGCGGCGGCGAGGTCGTTGAGGAGGCACCGGGTTTGGTCGGGCACGACGGCGCTTTGACCGAGGTCGGCACGGCTCAGTTTGATGCGGATCTTCGGTTGCCTGTTCAGCGGTCGGCAGCGGGGGACCACTCGTCGGCGAAGGTTTCGAGTTGCTCGATGACCTTCTGGATGGCGTCGGGCTGCTCTTCGGGCGGGTAGCCGTGCTTGGCCAGGAGGCGCTTGATGATGGAGCGGAGCTTGGCTTGGACGTCGTCGCGGGCGGTCCAGTCGGTGGACAGGTTGCGGCGGACGGCCTTGACCAGATCGCGGGCGATGGCGGCGAGCCGGTCGTCGCCCATCAGGGCTCGGACGGTGTCCTTGGCGGCGACCGCGTCGTAGAAGGCGAGCTCGTCGTCGCTGAGGGCCGGGTTGAACTGCCGGCCTCGGTTGGCGTCGGCGGCGACCTCCTTGGCCATCGCGACGAGTTCGGCGATGATCTCGGCGGCGGTGAGGTTCTGGTTGGTGTACTTGCGCATCAGGTCCAGCAGGCGGTCGGAGAAGCTCTGCCGGCGCACGATGTTGTGCTTGGTGACCTTGCGCATCTCTTGCTGGACGAGTCGGCGCAGTGCCTCGATCGCGATGGCGGGGTGCTTGGCGGCCTGCATCTTCTTGATGTAGGTCTCGTCCAGGTGGGACAGGTCCGGCTGGTCCAGGCCGGCTTCCTTGAACAGGTCGATGACGTCTCCGGCCTCGATCGCGCTCGCGGTGAGCTGCTTCAGGTACAGCTCGACCTCGGCGGGGACGGGACGGCCCTCGGCCTGGCGGCGGGCGGCGTCGAGCTTGACGACCACCACGCGCACGTCCCGGAAGAACGCGATGTCGTCGCGGACGTCGTTCAGGTCGCCGCTGGTCGCGCACACGGCGTAGAGGCGTTCGAGGCGTCCGGCGCAGCGCAGGAACTTCTCCTTGAGCGTCTCCTTGTCGGGGTCGGAGGCGTCGGGCTGGTTGAGCGGGTGCTGCGGGTTCCAGATGTAGTCGGCGGTTCCGGTGACGGCGTCGCGGTGAGCGGTGGGCGTCCCGGCTCGCAGGGTGTGGCGCCAGGGATGGTCATTGAGTAGTACACCGATGCCGTCGAGGAGGTCGCGGACCTTGGTGATCGCCTCGTCCAGATCGCGGCCCATCGGCTTGTTGTGCTGGTCGTCGGTGGTGTACTCGGCCAGCGCCGCGATCAGGTTCTCGTGGAGCGGCGCGTAGCCGACCATGAGGCCGTCCTGCTTGTTGCGGAACGTACGGTTCACTCGCGCCAGGGTCTGCATGAGCTGTGCGCCGCGCATCGACCGGTCCAGGTAGAGGGTGTGCAGCGGGGGCGCGTCGAAACCGGTGATCAGCATGTCCTTGACGATGATCATCTCAAGCTCATCGCCGGCGTCCTTCATGCGCCGCTGGACGGTCTTCTGCTCGCGGGGGCGCAGCCGGTGCCTGCGGAGCTTGTCGGGGTCGCCGGTGGACGAGCTGTAGACGACCTTGATCTTGCCGGTGTTGACGTCATCGGAGTGCCAGTCCGGCTTTATGGCGATAATCTGCTCGTACAGATCGGCGCAGATCTCCCTCGTGCTGCACACGATCATCGCCTTGCCGGGCGCGTCGATGAACGGCCGCATCGCCTCCGACCGCGTCTCCCAGTGTTCGACGATGCTGGCCGCCAGCTTCTCCAGCCGGGCGGGTGCACCGTAGACGGCGTTGAGCGTGGCGGTGGCGTGCTCGACCCGCTTGCGTTCGGTATCGTCCAGGCCCTCGGTCGCCTTGTCGGCCTCCTCGTCCAGCTTCTCAGGGTCCAGTCCCTCGGGCAGTTCGAGCTGGATCAGGCGGTTCTCGTAGTAGACGGGCACCGTGGCGCCGTCCTTGACGGCCCGAGTGAGGTCGTAGACGTCGATGTAGCCGCCGAAGACATCCTGGGTGTTGCGATCGACTTCGGAGACCGGCGTGCCGGTGAAAGCGATCATCGTCGCGTAGGGAAGCGCGTCGCGCAGGTGCCGGGCGTAGCCGTCGAGGCTGTCGTAGTGGCTGCGGTGCGCCTCGTCCACGATCACGATGATGTTGCGGCGGTCCGACAGGAGCGGGTGCGCCCGTCCGGCGTTCTTCTCCTCGGTCGTCCTGCTGAACTTTTGCAGGGTCGTGAAGTAGATGCCG
The DNA here is from genome assembly GCF_043906805.1 of Actinomadura sp. SCN-SB. Classification (NCBI taxonomy): domain Bacteria; kingdom Bacillati; phylum Actinomycetota; class Actinomycetes; order Streptosporangiales; family Thermomonosporaceae; genus Actinomadura; species Actinomadura sp. SCN-SB. The sequence continues at coordinate 79,141 of NZ_JBIMPP010000019.1, forward strand.
CCAGTGCGCCGGTTGGACAGCTCGGTGCGCAGGTCGTTCCGGCTGTCGACACGGACCGGCTTCTCCGGCAGCAACTCGCTGGCGTTGAAGCCGGCGAAGAGCTGGTCGTCCAGGTCGTTGCGGTCGGTGATCACCACAATGGTGGGATTACCGAGCGCCGGGTGCTTGAGCACCTGATTGGAGTACAGCTCCATCTCGAACGACTTGCCGGACCCCTGGGTGTGCCAGACCACGCCGGCCTTGCCGTTGCTGCGCACCGCCTCGATCGTCTGACCGACCGCCTTGGACACGACGATGTACTGATGTGGCTTGGCGATCCGCTTCTGCAACCCCTCATCCGACTGGGCGAACGCAACATAGCCGGTCAGCAGCTCCACGAACCGGCGGTGGTCGAACAACCCATGCAGCGTCAGGCACAGCTCGCTGTTCTCCCACTCGGCCGCGGGCTGCTCCACGGGCTTGCCCGCCTCGTCGACGTTCCAGGGAGCGAAGTGGTTGTAGGGGGTGAACGCGGTGCCGTACCTGGTGGTCACACCATCCGAGACCAGGCACACCACGTTGCAGCGGAACGCCTCCCACATGTCCTTGACGTAGGCCATGAGCTGGGCGTGCGCGGCCTCGGGCGTGGCCCGCTCGTCGCTCATCTTCTTCAACTCGAAGACCGCGACCGGAAGCCCGTTCATGTAGAGGACGACGTCGAAGCGGCGCCGCTCCTCGCCCTTGACGACCATCACCTGGTTGGCCGCCACGAAGTCGTTGCGGTACGGATCGCTCCGGTCGATCAGATGGACGGTCGGATGCTGCTCCGCGCCGTACTCATCGACGTAGCTGATGCCGCGGATTCCGTTGGTCAGGTATCCGTGGATCCGGCGGTTCTCCGCCTTCGCGTCCTGCGACTGCGGCGACAGCACCAGCGTGACGACCTCGTCCACGGACGAAGCGGGCAGGTCCGGGTTGATTCGGACGATCGCGTCCCGCAACCGGCTCGGGATGATCAGCTCGTCCCAGGACTCCCGCTCACCCGAGCCCACGGCGATCTGCCTGCCGTGCTTGTACTCCCAGCCGAGCTCGCCAAGCGTGCCCAGCACGTCATGCTCGAAGTCGGCCTCGCTGTAGCCGCTCATACGGCATCCTCCACGACCTTCTCCGCGTCCCTGATCCTGACCCGGCCCGACATGAGCTTCGGCAGCAGCGTGTCCCTCAGCTCAGCAAGAGTGCGGTTTTCTTCCTCCATTTGATCCTGGAGCTTGAAGTGAGGACGTGCTTGCTGGGCGAGTTCTATGGCAGCTTCGACCTCGGGAATCCAAACCTTGGTTGATAGCGCGATGTCTCGATTCAGGCCAGGTATTGCCGAATCTCCGACCTCATCTCGTAGTGGCGTTTTTTGGAGGAGGAGGAAGAGAAATTCCATAGGCAGAGTCGACCTTTTGGGGGTTACGTAGAATGCTGTGTCAATTGGCCAAAAGTCGCAGTTCGACCAAGAAACAGAACCTGCGTTGGCCCCCTTGCGTCCGATGATAATGCCTGGGCCGGACACGAGTGGACGGTTGTGGCTACCTGATATTCCATTGCCGCCGAATATGGGAACTTTTCCGGGCGTCCGGTCGCTCGTCTTCAGCGCCTTGCCGTAGTGAAGTTCGACTATCTCGCGTAGTTCTACTTGCCGCGATTTTCTGGTCGTGATGCTTTGGGAAAGTGTTTCGAGGATCTGCCTAGAGGTCGCGGCGATGCGGTCGTTGACGGCGATCTTGTCGTCGAGCGCCCCAAGTATTGCTGCAATGGCTTTTTGGGTAACGAGCGGTGGTCGTGGGACTTGCAGCTTACGAATTGATGTCAGTGGAGTTGCGATTCCTGGCACGCCGACAGTGGATGAGTTCTCCAGTATGGAGTGCTGCCCTTTTGGTGACTGGAACCAGTAATAATAGAATTCAGGAATTGCCTTCGATTGATCGAGGCGTGTCTTAACCTGACTAGAGCAGATGACGTACCTTCTGAACCGTGGATTACGCGGAATCATAGACACCTGTCCGATGGTTCCCCGGTGGGTGAATACCAGGTCGCCTGGGCGGACATTGGCGGACGGCAATTCATCCGCTTTTTCAGGTGAAATGTAAACGAAATCACTATCGTGAAAAATCCCCTTAGTGAGATTTATGCCGCGCGTCAGCGGGACTCCTGAATCCCTATAGTCTCTTTGGGTGAGCTTGGAGCCAAAAGGGCCCATCGAGAAGGCGGATTTTTCGGGCGCGGCCAAAGATTCGTACGCTACGAATTCCCACTCAGACATCGAGGTTCTCCAGCTGCTTCCTGATCGTCTCTTCGAGGCGGGCGGACTCTTCGAAGTGGGTGAAAAGTTCCTTGGTGAGGCGGTCGATCTTGTCGGCGATGGGCTCGTCGTCCTCTTCGGCCTTGGGGGCGCCGACGTAGCGGCCGGGGGTGAGGATGTGGTCGGCTGCGCGGATCTCGTCGGTGGTGGCCGAGTAGCTGAAGCCGAGCTCGTCCTCGTACGTCAGGCCCGCCTCGCGGGCACTGGGGGTGCCGCGCCAGGCGTGGTAGGCATTGGCGATTTTTGCGATGTCGTCGTCGGTGAGGATGCGCTCGGTGCGGTCGATCATCGTGCCCATGGTGCGGGCGTCGATGAAGAGCGTCTGGCCTTGGCGGTCGGTGTGGCCGGCGCGGGCGGATTTGTCCTTGGTGAAGAACCACAGGCACGCGGGGATCTGCGTGGTGCGGAACAATTGCGGGGGCAGCGCGACCATGCAGGCGACGAGGTCGTTCTCCACGAGGGCGGTGCGGATGTCGCCTTCGCCGGACTGTTTGGAGGACATCGAGCCGTTGGCCATGACGACGCCGGCGCTGCCGCGGGTGCCGAGCTTGGAAATGATGTGCTGCATCCAGGCGAAGTTGGCGTTGCCCGCCGGTGGGGTGCCGAAGCGCCAGCGGGGGTCGTCGGTCCGGCGGTACCAGTCCGACATGTTGAACGGCGGGTTGGCCAGGATGTAGTCGGCCTTGAGGTCGGGGTGGCGGTCCTCGTAGAAGGTGTCGGCCCACTTGGTGGACAGGTCGCCGCCGATGCCGTGGATGGCCAGGTTCATCTTGGCCAGTCGCCAGGTGCGCTCGTTGGCCTCCTGGCCGTAGACGGCGATGTCGTCGCGGCGTCCCCGGTGGTTGAGGACGAACTTCTCGGCCTGGACGAACATGCCGCCCGAGCCGCAGCACGGGTCGTACACCCGCCCCTTGTAGGGCTCAAGGATCTCCACCAGGACCTTGACGACGCTGGCGGGGGTGTAGAACTCGCCGCCGCGCTTGCCTTCGGCGCGGGCGAACCTCTCCAGGAAGTATTCGTAGACCTCGCCGAGCACGTCGCGGGCGGACTTGCCGTCGTGTCCGGTGAATCGGGCGTCGCTGAGCAGGTCGACGAGTTCGCTGAGGCGTCGCTGGTCGACGTTGTTCTGGTTGTAGATGCGGGGGAGGACGCCGGCCAGGGACCGGTTGGTCTTCATGACCGCGTCCATCGCGGCGTCGATCAGCTCGCCGATCGCGCCGGACTTGGCCTGCGCCGCCAATTCGGGCCAGCGGGCCCCCTCGGGAACCCAAAAGACGCCCTCGCGCTCGTACTCGTCCTTGTCGTCCAGGAACGACTCGTGTCGCGACTCCGGCACGCCGTCGGCGATGAGTTCGTCACGGATCTGGCCGCGGCGTTCGGCGAAGGCGTCCGAGACGTACTTGAGAAAGACCAGGCCGAGGACGAAGTCCTTGTACTGGGCGGCGTCCATCGAGCCGCGGAGCTTGTCCGCGGACTTCCACAGGATCGCCTTCAGCTCCGCCATCGTGGACACGCCTGGCAGTTCGGTTTGTCCGGCGGGGGCCTTCTTGCGGGGCGGCATCTATCTCCTCTATTCGGGTCGTCGCGTCAGACGATGGGGTTGGCGAGGGTCAGGGTTCCGTCGGCGAGGCCGGTGGCGGCGATGCGGCGCAACTCGTCCAGGGCGGCGATCTCGCGGCGGGCGCGGTCTTGGCGGTCGTCCAGGTCGGCCAGCAGACGGTCCAGCCGCTTCACCTCGGACGGAGGCAGCAGCGGCAGGGCGAGTTCCTGGAGGCGCTGCGCCGGCCGGATGGCTCCGTCCGCCCGTCCCGCGCGGTCCAGCAGGGCGGCGAGCACGCGCGGGGTGAAGTGCTTCCTGCCGCCCTCCTCGATGCGCAGGATACGGGCCGGGAACTCCACCACCGAGTGACCATCGTGGTCGACGGCGGCGGACGGACGCGGCGCGGTGGTGATGATGACGTCGCCTGGCTTGCTATGCCGGGCACCAGGGCAGGTTCTCTCGAACTCGATACGGTCGACGCGTCGGCTACCGGGTGCGCTCTCACCGAGGACTTCCGGAGGGCCGAAGACGGCATAGGAGTTCGTTGTGTTCACCGTGCTGGAAGCGGGGCGGATGAGACCGGTCGGCAAGCGCGTGCCCTTGCGCAGCGACAATGCCTTCGGTCGGCCTCCGCCGGAAAGCTCCGCGATGGTCGCGGTGCGCGGCGGACGCGGCCTGGGGACGGCGGACAGATCACTGTTGAGGCGGGGCGCGTCCGGCCGGGCCTCCCATGCCACGCGCTCCAGTTCAAGCGCGCGAGCAACGCGTTCGGGCACGTCCCAGCGCAGATCGTCCTGCGACGGCAGGTAGCGCGGGAGCATCGGACGCGGCGAGGCGATCAACGCGCTGACCGGGGTCGCGACGGTGTGGACACGGCGATGAGCGTCAGGATCGAACCGCTCGTCGCGCCAGGCCACCACGTCGGTGATGAGGGCGTCGACCAGCCCAGAAGTGAGAGCGCGGTCGGAAACGTCCGCCAGCAGCACCTTGCCGCGCTCCCCCACCGCGTAGTCGGCGGTGAGCACCCACAACGCGAGCTCGTATCCGGGGCGGTAGGGCACGAGCCCGCCGGGCAGCCGGATGACGGCCTTGACCGAACCGGAGGCCAGGAGTTGTCCGCGCAGGACCCCGGCATCACTGGTCGGGTCGAGCGCGGTGGTGGTGTCGGCCGGCGCGACCACGATCGCGGTCGCACCGTGGGGCAGCGGCAACAACACGTCGTTCAAAGCGTTCAGTGACAGCGCGGCGGAGCGTTCCTCGGCCGGGCGGTAAGGCAACTGGGTGACGACGATCGTGGCCTCGTCCAGGCAACCCTCTGGGTCGGTGCGCACCTCGTACTCGACCTCGGGGACGTCGCGGACGGCCAGGCGCCGCCGGGTCAATCGCGCCGCCACCGGGTCGCCGCAGCAGGCGGTGACCCGCAGGAGCTGGTCGTCGCGGAGCGTGCCGGCGACCGCGATCAGCAGGTCGCCGACTCCGGCGTACGGGTCGACGAGCCGTACCTCGCCGTCCCGGTCGGCGCGGGCGCGGGCGTCGGCCAAGCCCGCGACCAGCGACTCCAGCACCGGATCCAGCCGACTGGACGACAGGTCGGCCGCGCCGAGGCGATCGCGGACCTGCATGATCCGTTCGGACGCCCCCTGGGTGCTCCAGGCGGCCTCCACCAACTCGTCCACCGCGGCCGGCAGCCAGGACGCGCGCAGCCCACGGATCTCCGAGGCCAGCAGGTCGTCGTCCGGGTCGGACTCGTCCGCCCGCTCCCGCAGGCGCGCCATCAGGCCCGGCGCCCCGTCGTCGAGCGGCTCGTCGCCGGACAGGTGCCGGAGGCAGATCAGCGCGGTCAGCGTGGGGATCAGCGCGCTGGACGGCAACCGGGCGCCGAGCCGGGCGAGCGTGTGGATCCGAAGGTCCCCTTCGATCTCGCTCCGCTTGGCCCGCCCGGTCTCGACCAGCCAGTCGACGACGCGCGCGGCGTCGAAGAGCTGCTGTCCCCGCTCTTCGGTCGCCGGCTGCGGGAAATCGGGGTAGCGGCGGCGCCAGGTGCTGACGACCGGCCTTTTCACGTCCGCCAGCTCGGCGATCTCCGTCATGGACATCAGGAGCGCCTCGTCACGGGCGACCTGCACCGTCAGCACCTCCCTTCCCACGCGCGATCGATGGTAAAGCAATATCCTTGTCCGAACCATCAAGTCGACCGATAACAACCCTTATCAATCACTTTCTCCGATCACCTCGGATTCGTATTCCGTGGACTCCATCGCCTGGACGGGAGGCTCGGCCGACGCCGCCTCCAACAGTTCCGGAGCCTTCAGGGACCGGACGGAACCGTTCGCCTCGGTCAGCCGATGCAGGTCCTCATCGACGACCCTCAACTCCTTGAACTTCCGTGCCGTCACCATCACGCGGCCTTCGAGCGAGGCGATGGCCTCGTTGTAAGCCTTCACCGAGCCGTCCAGAGAGTTGCCGAGCCGCTTGAAGTAGGTCGCCATCGTCGTGAGCCGCCTGTGCAGTTCGCGGCCCAGATCGTGCACCTGGCGGAGGTTCTCCTGCAGCGCCGCCTGCGTCCACGCGATCGCCACCGTGCGGAGCATCGCGATCAGCACCGTGGGCGTCGCGATGACCACACGCTTCTCCGCCGCGTACTCCACCAGGCGGGGGTCCTTGTCGAGCGCGGCCTGCAGCAGCGCCTCGCTCGGCAGGTACATCACCACGAACTCAGGGCTTCCGGCGACGTGCCAGTAGTACTCCTTGCCCGCCAGCGTGTCGATGTGCTTGCGCACGTGCCGGGCGTGGTCGGCCATGCGGCTGTCCCGCTCGGCGTCATCGGTGGTTTCCAGGGCATCCAGGAACGCGGCCAGGGACACCTTCGCGTCCACGACCACCCGCTTGCCGCCGGCCAGATGCACCACCATGTCGGGACGCGACGACCGCTCGTCGCCCTCGATGTGCTTTTGCAGCTCGAAGTCGCAGTGCTCCTTCATGTTCGCCAGTTCGACCGCGCGCTTGAGATGCAGCTCACCCCAGTCGCCCCGGACCTGCGGCTTGCGCAGCGCGTCCGCCAGTGCCCGGGCCTGCCTGCTGCTCTGGGCGCTCACCTCCGCGAGCACCTTGAGCTGCTCGCTGAGCCGGCTCTCGTTGTCGCTCCGCTTGGAATCGAAGGTGCTCAGCCGCTGGGCCATGTCCGCCAGCCGCTCAGTGATCGCGCGGCTCGCCGACCCCAGCCGGTCGTCCGCAGTGGCGATCAGCCGGTCCTGCGAGGACTCCAGCATCTTCGTCACGAACGCCTCGAACTGCTCGGTCTGCTGCCGGGTGGTGTCGTCGCGCAACTTGTCCAGCTCCTTGCGCGCCGCCTCGACCTGTTCCTGCTCTCGGCGCAGTCCTTCGCACTCCTGGCGGGCGACCGCCAGATCCTGCTTGGCCTCCGCCAGGGTCTGCTTCTGCCGGTCGACATCCCACTGGAGCCTTGCCGCGGTCTGCTGGCTCTGCTGCAGCCGCTCCTCGAGGGAACGGATCTGCTGAACGCTTTCCTGCACCGACTCCTTCAGGAGCGCGTTCTCCTTGTCGGCCGCCTGGAGCTTTTCCCGCGTCGTCTCCAGGTCGCGGTCGAGTCGTACCGCCTGCTCAGCCCGCTCGTTGTACCGCGCGGCCAGATCCGCCGAGGATGCGTCCGCCCGTTCGGCTCGGCTGCGGGCCTGGTCCCGTTCCGAACGCAACTCGTCGGCCTGCGCCCGTGCCTGGTCACGCTCGACCCTGACGACCTTCTGATCGGCCAACAGCCGGCTCCTCTCCGTAGCGGATCGGCCGCGTGCGAGCGCATAGCCGGTGACACCGGCGAGGGCGCTTGACAACAGACACAGGACGACACACGCAAGAACATTCATGGTGGACCCCCGGGGAAGACGGCCGACGCGGTCCTCGACGACCGGACGGCGTGGGAAGCGGGCGTACGACTCAAGAGGTTCGCGGTGACCTGTGAGCCGCAACGAGCCAGAACGTTACGCCGCCGGGTCGGCCGAATAATATGTATGACTCTGATAACTCGGGTTATCGAGGAAGAGTGATGGCCTACGGTGCCGAGGCTGCCTACGTTGTGGGTCGCCGCGGCAAGCCAATCCGCTCGCCGACGGCGCCACCGGCACAGCCCTCACACCCAGGAGTCGAAATGAGAAAGTCCCTTCTCGTCCTGCCGGTCCTGCTGTCGTTCGCCCTCGCGGCCTGTGCGGGCACCGAGGTGACCAGCAACCCGGACAACAAGCCCGCCGCCTCGCAAGGACAGGAGACCTCGCCGAAGGAGCAGGGCGGCCGAGCCAAGATAGGTGACACCATCACCCTCGACAGCGGCCAGGACGGTCTCAAACTTGAAGTGACCGTCGTGAAGGTCGTCCCGTCGGCCAAGCCCAAGGACGAGTTCAACGTGCCCGAGCCTGGACACCGGTTCGCCGCCGTGCAGATCCGCCTGAAGAACGTCGGCTCCACCACGTACGACGACTCTCCTGGCAACGGCGCGCAGCTCATCGACGACGAGGACCAGCAGTACAACGACAACCTGAACGAGATCGCCCTCGGCCCCTCCATCGGTGCCTCCGTCAAGCTGGCGCCCGGCAGCAGCCGCAAGGGGTACCTGGTGTTCTCGGTCCCCAGGAAGGCCAAGCTCAGCAAGTTCCAGTTCACCCTGGACAGCGGCTTCGGCCCCCAGGCCGGCGAGTGGCTCCTGACGTAGCCGCTCAAGGCGTTGCCTGACCGTCGGTTAACGGCCGGGCGCCATAGAGGCCATGGTGAGCAGCAAGAATGCACCCCTCGCCACTGAAATCTCAGACGAGGGGATGCCTCACCAGCCGCTCATCGTCGGAGTGCGCGGTCAGCGGCATGAGAGGACGTGGCCGAAGGCGTCCGGTCTGTTCGCTTTCTTGGGACACACCCGAAGGTGTCGCGGATACAACTGATGCCCGAACGGTGGCGCATGGCCTCGGATCGAGGGACCTCGACCCTCGCCCTCACGACCTCAGGAAGGCGGTGCGGTAGTCGGTGGGCGTCACACCGACGCTCTGGCGGAAATGCCGGCGAAGATTCGCCGCCGTTCCCAGCCCGCTGCGTCGGCTGACCGGTGGTGTCAACTGGTGGCCTCACCTCAGGTCCAGGACGCTGGCCAGCGGATCGGCGGGGCGCTCTGGGGACCGTCCGAGAGCTGAACTGCAACCAAAACTGCAACCCTGGCCCATACACGACCCAGGGACCCGGTATGCGATCATGCCGGGTCCCTGGTCAGGTGGCGGAGGATCGGGGATTTGAACCCCGGATGGGTTTGCACCCAAACCGCATTAGCAGTGCGGCGCCATAGACCGGACTAGGCGAATCCTCCAGTAGCCCTCAGGCTCACGACAGGTTACCGGTCACCAGCCTAACCGGCAAAGTCCTTATCGGAACGGTTGAGGCCCCGTCCGGGGCGGGGCCTCCAGCGGTATGCGTCAGGTGCCCGAAATGCCGCAGGCGCGGCCGAGCTCGGCGGCGTCCTGGATGAACGAGCTGGTGTTCGTGTTCGGCACGGTGGAGCCTCCGGAGGAGAGGCTGCTGAGCGTCGTGGCGAGCTGCTCGAGGTCGGTGGCGACCTTGCCGGCCGCAGTCTCCACGTCCCCGCCGGCCTTCTGGCCCTCAGAGCGGATCTTGCTGGCGGTGTCACGGAAGAGCTGGGCGTTCGCGCTGGTGCTCGCGCCCGGGTTGGTGATGTCGGGAGAGGCCATCTTGCCCTGGACCGACGACAGCTCGTTCCGGATGTTCCTGCACGCCTCGTCCTTCGCGGCGCCACCGGTGAGCGAGCTGACCGCGCCGCAGGCCGAGGACGCCAGCAGGGCGCCTCCGATGACGAGGGCGCCGACGAGCCTCGTGGTGGACATGCGCATAGACCTTCTCCTTAAACGGGGGCGAGGGGGATCTCATAAGTCACATCTGTCTCTGACGTCACTTCGGCGCACCACCGTAGCGATCGGTTCCCACTCTCCGCGCTGGAATTTGCGACGGTCATCGCACGGCCCGGCACGGGCGCCGCCTCCAGCGCGCCTACGTCACTGGTAGCTGTCCGAGCCCAGTGACGTTGTCTTGGGAGGGGGTGCGGCGCCTTGAGCTCGGCATGTGGTCGTAGAAGCCGCGGAAGAACGGGAACCCGCACTGTCGTCCGCCGGTGCCGACCCCGGCACGCTGAACCTGCGTACCCTGCCGCCGCCGAAGACCGCCACCCACAGTCCGCGCTCCGGCCGCAGCAAGATCGCCGGGGACGCAGGGAATGAGCCGCTCGGGCATGGTTTCCCTCTCAGGCGTACGCCCAGGAGGCCGGTACCGCTGACGACGCCGACCCGCGAAGCCGAGATGGACGCGACCGCCCCGGAGTCGGCGCGACGGCGGGCGCAGCGGTGACCGTCAACCTCTACCGCGCCGTAGGCACGAATCCGAGCGCCAGCGCATAGAAAGCGCATCACGATGCGCCCCCAACCCGCGACCGAACGAGGCGAAGAGCCTGGTCAGCGAGCCTTCGGTGAAGCTTTCGCGAACGCGGCTTGTAAGCGACCACTTATCCGCGTTTAACTGGCGGCGACCGTTCCTCGCAAGGAGGCCGCGCACATGACGACCGACCACATCACGCTGCACACCGGCGCGGACGTGGCCGCGGACACGGCCACGGGCACCACCGCCGTCAGCGGCCCGAGCAATCGCCGCGAACCCGTCCCCTTCGCGCCCGGTTCGATCCTGTGGGAGCAGGTCGGCCTGTACACCTCGGCGATAGCGGGCAACAGCGCGTTCATCCTCCAGGCGATGCATCCCGCCATCGGCACGGTGGTCGACCAGCTGTCCGGCTTCCGCAGGGACCCGATCGGACGGGCGGTGCGCAGCTTCGCCTCCGTCCAAACCTGGGTGTACGGCGGCCAGACCGCGATCGAAGAAGGCAAACGGCTGCGCGAGATGCACAAACCACTCAGCGCCGTGGACGAGAACGGCCAACGGCATCACGCCCTATCGGCAGAACCCTGGGCCTGGGTGCATCTCACCGGTTTCTACGCTGCCGTCACCGCCACCCGCTACTTCGCACCGGCGCCCTTGACCCCGGCGGAGGAACAACAGGTCTACGAAGAATTCCTCAATCTCGGCCGCATCCTCCAGGTCCCCGAGCGGATGTTCCCCGCGACCGTCGCCGACTACTGGGCCTACTTCGACGACATGGTGGAGAACACCCTCGTCGGGCACAAGGTCGCGCACGAAGTCCTGGAACGGATGGACAAGGTCCCGCCCACCGTCCCGGCACCGCTGCGTCCCGCCGTGGCTCCGCTCACCCTCACCGGCGGACGACTTGGCCGCTTCATCACCGTAGGCACGCTGCCGCCCGGCGCGCGGGAAAAACTCGGCCTGTCCTGGAGCCGATCCGACGAGCGCCGGCTGCGGGTCGTCGCCTCCCTCATCGGACGCGGCACCCTCCTCCTGCCCGAGCGCCTCCGCTACATGCCCATCGCGTACCGCGCCCGTGAGGCCGCCCGCGCCCAGCAACGCTTGGAGCAAGCCCTGGCCGAACGCCCGCTCTGACGGCGCTGCCCCGGAGCCGCCGTACGTGTCCCGCCGGTTCAAGCCGCCTCCGGCGGGACGCGAACGGCTTTATCGGCGCCACCGAGGGCTGAGCCGAACCACCGGGTACTCCCGGCCGGACCTGCTCTGGTGTTTGGCGAAGATGGGCTGCTCGGTGATGATGCGCAGCCAAGCCCGCTCTCGGTCGGCTCCCTCCAGCCGTTCTGGCCTCACCGGTATCGCTACACCCCCGGCCAGCTCGATCGACGCCTCCTCCGGATACGCCATCAGGTTGGCGTACCAGTCCGGGTTCTGGCTCCCGCTCCCCATGGCGACGATCAGCCGGACGTGCTCACCCTCGGCGAACCACGCCACGGGCGTCTCCCGTGGCCGGCGGCTCCGGCGGCCCACCGTGTGCAGGATCAGCACGTCCATGCCCAGGGCACGGCCACGGCCCCGCCGGATCCTGCGGTTTATGCGGGCGTTCGACCTCTGCTTCACCCACCGCGAGAACGCCCCCGGTGTACCGGGCTTGCGTGCCCCGGTTCGCTGGCTTTCCTTCATGGGCACCTCCGCCCGATCATTGAATCAGCGTTCGTCGACCACCTGGCCGTCCAGCGCTGTGCGGTTCAGCGGCGCCTCCTGGAGGGAAGGTCGGCGACCGCCGCGCCCATCTGCTCAGTGGACTCCCAGTACCAGGTGTCGCCGTAGCCTCGTCCTCAAGCCGGATCAGCACGGCCCTCACCAGCCCGGGATGCCGCCGGGCCAGGTGCTCCTCCAGGTCGCCCTCGGCGACGGAGTAACGATGCGAACGTACGACCGGCATCCGGCTCCGTGTGAGAACAGATTGACCACCCGCCTCGATACATCCGCTATGCACGCACGATGCGCACCTGACCAGCAGACGGGCCAGCCCGCCTGACGCGCCACCGTCCACCCGTCCCAGGGGACGGCGCGGATGCCCTACACTGGTGGGGTCGCCGCAGCGGAATCAGATGTGCGCACAACCCATGCACGAGGTCTCTGATCCTCGGCGGGACGACTCAAAAGCCTGGATGTTATAATCTTCCGGCACTACAAAAGCCCACTTCAGGGCCATAGTTCCAGCAGCCGTAGCTCAATGGATAGAGCATCTGACTACGGATCAGAAGGTTGGGGGTTCGAATCCCTCCGGCTGCGCACCACGTCAAAGCCCTCTCGTGAACTTCGCAAGGGGGCTTTTCGTTGCGTGTACAGCAGTGAAGCCTGCCCTCAACCGGTGGAAGCAACTCCGCTGGTCAGTAGCTCGGCGAACACTTCCTTGGGCTTCTTGAACCCGAAGATAGCGCGGGGCCGGTTGTTGAGTTCGTCGGCGACGGCCTGCAGATAGTCCGGGTCGCCTGTGATCGCGGTACCTTTGGGGAAATATTCGCGGAGCCAGCGGTTGGTGTTCTCGTTGGTGCCCCGTTCCCACGGCGAGTGCGGATGGGCGAAGTACACCGGCAGGTCGGCTTTGAGGGTGATCGAAGCGTGCTCGGCCATCTCCGACCCGCAGTCCCGGGTCAGCGACCGCCTCAGCACCTCCGGCAGGTCTTTGACCTGGTCGATGACGGCCTCGGAGACGGTCGCGGCGTCCCGTCCGGCCAGCGGCACCAGCACCACGAACCGCGACACCCGCTCCACCAGCGTGGCCACGGCGGTCCTGCCGCCCTTGCCGACCAGGAGATCCCCTTCCCAGTGGCCGGGGACCTGCCGATCGGCGGCGTCGGCAGGCCGCTCGTCGATCCACCGCATCCCGCGGATGCGCGGCGCGCGCGGGGCACGCCCGTGCGCCGGCCGCCGGCGGGTGCGCCCCGACCTCAGCGCCAGGCCCTGCCGGGCCAGCTCGCCCTTGGGCAGTGCATAGATCCAGCCGTAGATCGCCTCGTGGGACACCCTCACATGCTGGTCGGCGGCATGGTCCAAGGGCAACCGCCCGGCCACCTGCTGCGGCGACCAGCCCTGCTTGAGCAGCTCGACCACCACCAGCCGCAGATAGGCATCGGCCTCCAGGCGGCGGGCCTTGGGACACCGCCGCGCCCATCCCGCCGCCCGGTCCGCCGCGGCCGCCCGATACCGCTCCCGCCCGCCATGCCGCACGATCTCCCGGGACACGATGCTCGGGCAACGCCCGATCCGCACCGCGATCGCCCTGTTGCTCACCCCCTCGGCGATTCCACGGGAGATCTCCTCCCGATCAGCCAATGTCAGCATTTCCCGCACCGCCCCCACGGCAGCTCCCCCCAACGATCAACCCGCCGAGCAGAACTACACCAACACAAGATCAACTGCTACGACCGGTTGAGGGCAGGAAGACCTTCGCGTGAAGGCGACCGTTCGGGACAGCATGTAGCAGGAGGATAACCAGCGCTCCCCACGGCGTACCCAGCGCATAGCACATCCCCATGGTGCGCTCTAGTGACCTGCTTGCCGTGTTTTCGGAATACTGAACAGTTAGGGTCACGTGATCAAGGGCAGCTCGGCCGGCGAACCGGTGCACTTGGGACACGCCGGCGCCCTCGATGCGCCAACGCCGTAGCGTCGAGGCCCTTCCTCGACAAGCACCCGAGCCGTGTCTGTGGCCGGGCGTCGTTGTGCGCCGTTCACGCGAACGCGACCTTCAAATGAACGCCCAGAGAGCGTCGAATCAATCGGTGACGTGGGCTAGATCGGGGATGTGCGCGGCAGCGATCCGGGGCCTTACGGGGGGCTGGAGGAGGAAGAGTTTGCGGTCCAGGCGTTCCATTTCGCCGCCCCGTCCGCAGATAAGCCCGGCGCAGAAGTCCACCAGTTGCCTAGCCACATCATCGGTTACATACGTGAGATCCACGAGTACGGGGACACCCTTACGGAAGAAGTGCCCGACGTGGAGCGCCTCGTTGTAGTCCTTCGGACGCAGCGTCTTAATCATGGGTCAAGTCTGCCCATGCCCCGTTGTGTTGCAAAGACCACACCCGTCGTAACCAGCCGACCACTCCCTTGTTCGCTCCTCCGGGTGGCCTACGGCCACGACCGGCCCCCTCCTGACCAGCGCGGAGAGAAAGACCTGTCAGCAGATCGCGCAGGCGCTCGGCTGTGAGCTGCTGGGTGAGGTCTTCGAGGTATGCGGGGCTGTGCATCGGTGTTCTTGGGGCAGTACTGGCGCAGCAGGCCGTTGGTGTTGGCGTTCGAGCCGCGCTGCCAGGTCGCAGAAGTAGACCGGCGCTCCGGTGGCAACGGTGAAAGGGACGGCTGTCGAAGTCAAAGGAAACTTGCCCGGTCCTGGGAGATTCGGTGGTCGCCAATCTGATGTGCAGTCCGCCGTGCCTGCGGGAAGCGTCATTTGACGTCGAATATGACGTTCCCGGCGTCGTGGATGCTGATGACCGTGATCGTGATGGAGCCGACGCGTTCGGTGGATCCATTGGGGATGATGATCACGGGGGATCTGTCCACTTGGATGAACAGTCCGTCGCTGTGGTACTTGATCACCTTGAGCCGGTGGTTCTTCACGTCGATGGTCTCACCGGGTTCGGAGACGACCACGCGGCAGGTGCCGTCCCGGCACGTCGCGTAGCTCGGTGGTACGCCTGTACAGCCGCCGATCAGCAGCGTCATGGCCATTGTGAGGATGGCCGGAATGGGAACGGAACGGGACACGGGAGCCCCTCCCCGTAGGGTCGGCACCTATCGCGGAGACGCGTAACGGCACCCATCAGTTGACCAGCGGCATGTGGAAGTTTTGTGGAGGTTGGGATTTCTCCTCGCTGGAGGAGCGGACTCCATCATAGGCCGGTGGGGTGAGGTGGGACAGGTCGGAGCTGGCCTGAGCGACTCGGTCGCGTGGCGTGGTGGTTCTGCCGGGCGGGACGTGCTTCGCGCAGCGTGTCGGGGGGCGGGGCCGAGTACTACGGACCGAAGGCTCGGCATTCTGTGCGTCGAGCGTGGTGGCGTGTTCGTTCGGTCAGGTGGGGCGGGAATAGCCCAGGCCGTCGCCGATGACCGCGGCGAGGTTGAGGTACGCCTCGCGGGTGGACGTGGCCAGTGCCTCCAGTTCGATCTCGGCGCCCTCTTCGAGGTGGTCGTCGTACGGGATGCGGACGACGGCGCGGCAGCGGCTCTCGAAGTGGGCTTGGAGTTTGTCGAGGTCGACCTGGCTGCGCGTGCGGTGCCGGACCATCGACAGCACGACGACGCCGTTGCGGACGAGGTGGCCGTGGTCGTGGGCCTCCAGCCAGTCGAGGGTGGCGCTGGCGGAGCGGGCGCCGTCCACCGAGGGCGAGCTGACCAGGACGAGCTGGTCGGCCAGTGCCAGGACGCCGGCCATCGCGGAATGCAGCAGGCCGGTGCCGCAGTCGGTGATGCAGATGGAGTAGTACTGCTCCAGGATCACGGCGACCGCGGAGTAGTCCTCGGCGCTGAACGCCTCGCTGACGGCGGGGTCGCGGTCGGAGGCGAGCACTTCCAGGCGGGCGCTGTTCTGGGACGTGAAGGCCCGCAGGTCCGCGTACCGGTGGATCTTGTCGCGGTTGTTGAGCAGGTCCCGCACGGTGGCGGCGGTCTCCAGCTTCACCTTGTCGGAGAGGGTGCCGCGGTCGGGGTTGGCGTCCACCGCGATGACCCGGTCGCCGCGCAGGGAGGCCAGCATGGAGCCGAGGCCGGTCGTGGTGGTGGTCTTGCCGACGCCTCCCTTGAGCGACATGACCGCGACCCGGTGGTGACCGTTGACCACCGGCTGGCGGACGCGGGCGATCAGGTCCTTGCGGCGCAGCTCGGCCTGCGATTCGCCGGGGTGGACGCTGCCGCCCGTGGCCTTGTAGACGGCGCGGCGCCAGCCGGAGGACGGTGCGATGCGGCGTTCGCCGAGGAGGTTCTCGGAGCTGAGGCTTTCGGAGGACTCCGGCGGCGGGGGCTGCTGCTGCGGGTAACCCTGCGGAGGCGCGCCCTGCGCGGGCATCCCCTGGTAGGGGCCTTGCTGGTACGCGGCAGGGCCCGCGTAGCCGGGGGGTGGTGGCCCGTAGCCAGGGTGAGGCTGAGGGTTGTACTGGGGCGCCCCACCGGCGTGCGGGTACTGCGGGGCGCCGCCCTCGGGTGGGCCGTACTGCCCAGGCGGGTACGGCGGCAGTTGTTCCAGCGGCGGCGCGGGCTGGCCGTTAGCGGGCTGTTGTGCGTCTTCCTGGTCCGGCGCGGGTCCGGCTTCCTGCTGCGGGTAGCCGGTGGCGTACGGAGGCGGGAGCATGCCGCCCTCGGAAGGCTGCTGGAGGGGGATGGGCCCGGTGTCGTGGGGCGCCTGCGGAGCCGGGGGGTCGGCGTCGAACGACGGCAGCGGCGTGTAGGGCGGCGGGGTGTTGAAGTTGTTGTAGGCCGGGGGGAAGCCCGGGGGCGGCGGCAGCGGTCCCTGGGCGGCCGGATCGTCCGCGGGCGGAGGGGTCTGCTCTGCCTGGGGAGCCGGCGGGGCCGGCGGCGGAGGAGGCGGGGGCGGGGCCGCGAAGCTGCCCGGTGGGGGGCCGAAGCTCTGCGGCGGCGGGCCGAAGCCTCCGCCGGACGGGGGGTTCTGATAGGGCGGGGGCGCCAGCCAGGGGTTGGACTCAGGCGGGTTGCCCGCAGGCTCGGGCTCGGCCTGGGAGGGCTGCTCTTCGGCGTCGGGCCCGCCGACGATGGTGGCGTCCTCGTCCGGTCCCGGGCGGTCGTCCGAGGACGGGGCGGGTTCGGCGGCGGGCGCGGGCGGGACAGCGGCAGGCTTGGTGGCCTCGCTGTTCATCGCGTCCAGTGACGCCAGGCGCTCCTCCAGGGAACGTCCGTCGTGATCGTTCCTCGCCACCGTCTCTCCCCTCGTGCCACGCCTTCAAGGATCGGTACAAGGCGGGTACGTATTGGCCCATCGGCAGGATACCGGTGCGTCGAATCGGCGCGTCCATCACGAAGATCCGGAACGCCGTCCGGAATATCCCTATGGTCGCCGGTGGTCCCTTCTCTTCCAAGCCCGTTTCGAGGCGGTGGCGGCGCGGGCCGCCCGGTAGCGTGATGAGTATGCGTGCGATCGTCATTCGTGAACCGGGCGACCCCGACGTCCTGGAGTGGAAGGAGGTGGCCGATCCGGAGCCGGCGCCGGGCGAGGTCGTGATCGAGGTCGTGGCGAGCGCGGTCAACCGGGCGGATGTCATGCAGCGGAGGGGCTTGTATCCCCCGCCGCCGGGCGCTCCCCCGTACCCGGGCCTTGAGGTGTCCGGACGGGTCGCGGCGCTCGGCGACGGCGTGACGGGGTGGAGTGCCGGTGACGAGGTGTGCGCGCTGCTGGGCGGGGGCGGCTACGCCGAACGGGTGGCGGTGCCCGCGGGCCAGGTGCTCCCCGTGCCGCGCGGGGTGAGCCTCGCCGAGGCGGCCGGGCTTCCCGAGGTCGTCTGTACGGTGTGGTCGAACGTCTTCATGTTGGCGCGCCTTGAAGAGGGGGAGACCTTCCTCGTACACGGCGGCGGCAGTGGCATCGGCACCGCGGCCATCCAGTTGGCCAAGGCGCGGGGGGCGCGGGTGGTGTGCACGGTCGGCAGCGCGGAGAAGGCGGAACGCTGCCGCGCGCTCGGAGCGGACGTGGCGATCAACTACCGCGACGAGGACTTCACCGAGAGCGGACCGTACGACGTCATCCTTGACAACATGGGCGCCAAGTACCTGGAGCGCAACGTCCGTTCCCTGGCGGCCGGCGGGCGCCTGGTGGTGATCGGCTTGCAGGGCGGGACGCGTGCCGAGCTCGACCTGGGGCTGCTGCTGGGCAAGAGGGCGGCGGTGCACGCCACGTCGCTGCGCGCGCGTCCCCTGGAGGAGAAGGCGGCGATCGTGGCGTCGGTGCGCGAGAACGTGTGGCCGCTGATCGAGTCGGGCGCGGTGCGCCCCATCGTCGACCGGACGATCCCCATGGCCGAGGCCGCCAAGGCGCACCGGGTGCTTGAGGACAGCGTCCATGTCGGGAAGATTCTGCTGAGCGTGTAGGACAGGAGACCGGGAGATCATGAACCAGCCTTCGCGAAACGAGCCGACCAAGCCGGAGTCGGAGCAGGAGCCGCAGGTCCTGGTGGTCGGTCCGAACGGGATCGCGATGGAGGCGAGCGGGGAGAGCGCCACCGGGGAGAAGTCGGTCACCGAGATGGTGGAGCAGCCGGCCAAGGTGATGCGGATCGGCGGCATGATCCGGCAGCTTCTGGACGAGGTGAAGGCCGCCCCGCTGGACGAGGCGAGCCGGGCCCGGTTGAAGGAGATCCACCAGTCGTCCATCAAGGAGCTGGAGGACGGCCTGGCGCCGGAGCTGGTCGAGGAGCTGGAGCGGCTGTCGCTGCCGTTCGTCGAGGGCCAGGTGCCCAGCGAGGCGGAGCTGCGGGTCGCCCAGGCCCAGCTCGTCGGATGGCTTGAGGGGTTGTTCCACGGCATCCAGACCACGCTGTTCGCGCAGCAGATGGCGGCGCGCGCCCAGCTTGAGCAGATGCGGCGTGCGCTTCCCGCCGGGATGGTCCCGCCCGGCGGTCAGGGTGGCGAGGACGAGGGCCCGGGTCGCCGCTCCTCCGGCCCCTACCTGTAGGCGCCCCCGCCCTAGGAGGGGGCCTCGTCCTGGTCCGCGGGGTAGAGGCGTTCGAGGACTTGGGCGACGCCGTCCTCGTCGTTGCCGGCCGTGGTGTGCGTGACGGTGGCGAGCACGTCCGGGTGCGCGTTCGCCACCGCGTACGACGTCCCGGCCCACGTCAGCATCGGCAGGTCGTTGGGCATGTCCCCGAAGGCGACGACCTCCTCGGGCGCGATGCCGTGCTCGGCGCAGAACTCGGCCAGCGCGCTGGCCTTGGTGATGCCGGGCGCGCTCATCTCCAGCGGACCGGACGAGTGGGTGACCGTGACCAGGTCGCCCACCGCCTTGATCGCCCGTTCGGCCAGCGAGTCGGTGTCGGTGCCGGGGTGGAAGGCCAGCAGCTTGGTGCCGCCCCGGCTGACCAGCGTCTCGCCGTCGACCGGACGCCCGCCGAGGGCGTCGGCGTCCCAGGTGCCGAGGTTGTAGCTGGCCTCGAAGACGAACCCGGTCGGGTACTCCACGGCGAACCGCAGGTCGGGAACGGCCGCGCGCAGCCGCTCCACGACCTGCGCGATCACCTCCGGCTCGATGATGTGCGAGCGGAGCACGCGCTCGGTGTGCAGGTCGTACAGCACCGCGCCGTTCGCGCAGATGGCGACGCCCCGGTGACCGACCGCCGTGGCGACCTCCGCCATCCAGCGGGGCGGCCGCCCGGTGACCATGACCAGCGTGGCCCCGGCGCGTTCCACCCGGCCGAGCGCCGCCACCGTGCGGGCGGACACCGTGCCGTCGGAGCGCACGATCGTCCCGTCCAGATCGGTGGCGATCAGCCGAGGCCGACCGGCGGAGTCCGACATGTCACCTTCCTGTCCCGCCGCATCAGGACTTCCCCGGCCGCGCGAGCGGCAGGGGGACGGTGGCGGCTGGAACACACCATAAGCGATCTGCCAGGACGGACCACCCGCACCCCCGAGCCGCGGGCCGCGAACCGCGGTCAGCGCTTGACCGGTTCGATGACCTCCAGGCCCAGGTGCTTCTGGAGGGCCTTGGGGACCCGGACCGAGCCGTCCGCCTGCTGGTGGTTCTCCAGGATGGCGACGATCCAGCGGGTGGTGGCCAGGGTGCCGTTGAGGGTGGCGACCGGCTGGTTCCTGCCGTTGCCGTCGCGGTAGCGGACGGCCAGCCTGCGGGACTGGAACTCGGTGCAGTTCGAGGTGGAGGTGACCTCGCGGTAGGTGTTCTGCGTGGGCACCCACGCCTCGCAGTCGTACTTGCGGGCCGCGCTCGCGCCCAGGTCGCCCGCCGCCACGTCGATGATCCGGTACGGCAGCTCGACCTTGGCCAGCATCTCCTTCTCCCACTCCAGCAGCCGCAGGTGCTCGGCGTGGGAGTCGGCCGGGTCGCAGTAGGAGAACATCTCGACCTTGTCGAACTGGTGCACCCGGATGATGCCGCGGGTGTCCTTGCCGTACGAGCCGGCCTCCCGCCGGAAGCAGGACGACCAGGCGACGTACCGCCGCGGCAGGTCGGGAAGGATCTCGTTCATGTGGTACGCGGCCAGCGGCACCTCGGACGTCCCCACCAGGTAGAGGTCGTCGGCGGGCAGGTTGTAGACCTCGGCGGAGTGCGCGCCGAGGAACCCGGTGCCCTCCATGGCGTCCGGCTTCACCAGGACCGGCGGGTACATCGGCGTGAACCCGGCCTCGATCGCCTGCTCCATGGCCAGGTTGAGCAGGGCGAGCTGGAGCCGTGCCCCGATCCCGGTCAGGTAGAAGAACCGGGCGCCGGACACCTTCGCGCCGCGTTCCATGTCGATCGCGCCGAGGGCCTCGCCCAGCTCCAGGTGGTCCTTGGGCTCGAAGTCGAAGGCGGGCGGCTCGCCGACGTGTTCCAGGACGACGTAGTCCTGCTCGCCGCCGGGCGGGGTGTCGTCCTCGACGAGGTTGGGGACGGTCCTGAGCAGCGCGTCGAGTTCGGCGCCCAGCCGGTCGGCCTCGGCCTCGGCGTCCTTGACCTGCTGGGCCAGCTCCTTCGCGCGGGCCAGCAGCGCCTGCCGCTCCTCGCCCGACGCCCTGGACACCGACTTGCCGAAACTCTTCTGCTCCGACCGCAGCCGCTCGAACGACGACAGCGCGGAACGGCGCCGTTCGTCCAGGTCCAGCAGGGTGCCGACGACGGACTCGTCCTCGCCGCGGGCGCGCTGGGACGCGCGCAGCCGCTCGGGATCCTCTCGAAGAGCTCGCAGGTCAATCACAGACCCGAGGCTACCGTTGCCGGACCCGCCCCGCGTCCGAGTATCGCGCGCCGCCCGCCCGGGCTCAGCGGGTCGCGTGGGTCAGCAGAGCGTGGGCCGGGAGGGAGACCTGGCCGCCGTCCACCGCGTACCCCGCCATGATCCGGTCGTAGGCGACCTTGATGCGGGCGACCGTGGCCTCGTCCTGCCGGGACACGATCACGCCGTTGCTGCCGACCTTGGCCAGCGCGCCGGTCCGCCACCACTCCTCGGGGTGGGTGACGTGCCGCCAGGACACGGGCTCGGTGACGGCGCCGGGAAAGCCGGACTCGCGGACCAGCCGCTCGAACGCGTCGCGGCGGCCGTACTCCATGAACGGGCTCACCGGGATGTCGTCCGGCCAGGGGACGCCGACCTGGTCGACCGCGTCCCGCACGATGGACAGGGCGCCGCTGCCGGGCATCTCCCAGCAGGTCAGCGCCAGCCGCCCGCCGGGACGCAGCACCCGCCGCAGCTCCGCCAGGGCGCGGGCGGGGTCCCCCACATGGTTGATCACGAAGTTGCCCACGACCGCGTCGAAGGTCTCGTCCGCGAACGGAAGGCCGGGCAGCACCGCGACCCGCACGTCCAGCCCGGGGACGTTGCGCGCCGCGGTCTCGGCCATCCCGGGGTCGGCGTCCACCGCGGTCACCTCGGCGCCACGGCGCACCGCCTCACCCGCCACCACACCGGGGCCGGTGCCCACGTCCAGCACCTTGGTCCCGCCGCCCACCTTCGCCGCGTCCAGCAGGGGCTTGACGGTGTACGCGGTCAGCTGCATGAACCCGCGCTCATACGCGGGGGCGCGTCCCGCCCACAGCTCGCGCTCGTATTCGTCGAAGGACGTCACGGAACGGAGCGTACGCGCGCCTCCGGCGGTGCGTCAGGGGTGCGGCCGGTGCGGACGGACTCCAGCCAGGCGGCGGCCTCGGTGAAGTCGTTGTCGTGGGTGCCCCGGCGGACCTCGGGGCGCACCCGGTCCGCCCGCGCGTACGAGCCCAGGAAGCGGACGTCGGCGCAGACCCGGCGCAGGCCCATCAGCGCCTCGCCGACCCTGGCGTCGGCGACATGGCCCTCGAAGTCCATCCAGAACAGGTACGAGCCGAGGCCCGCGCCCGTGGGGCGGGACTGGATCAGCGTCAGGTTGATGCCGCGGATCGCGAACTCGTTCAGGATCTCCAGCAGCGCGCCCGGGTGGTCCTCGCCGATGAACGCGACGACGGTCGTCCGGTCCATGCCGGTCGGCTCCGGGGGCGGGCAGGGGCGGCGGAGGGTGACGAAGCGGGTGACCGCGTCGGCCACGTCGTGGATGTCCTCGGCCAGGATCGACAGGCCGTAGCGGGCGGCGGCGAAGGAGCCGGCCAGGGCGGCGTCGTAGTGCCCGTCGGCCACGTGCTGGGCCGCCTCGGCGTTGGAGGTCGCCGCGCGCCACTCGGCGTCCGGGACGTGCTCGGCCAGCCAGCGGCGGCACTGCGGCTGCGCGTGCGGATGGGACGCGACGGTCTTGATGTCCGCGAAGTCGGTTCCGGGGCGGACCAGCAGCGCGAAGGAGACCGGCAGATGCACCTCGCCGACGATCTGGAGCGGCTCGCCCAAGGCCAGCTCGTCCAGCGTGGTCGGGACGGACCCCTCCACGGAGTTCTCCAGCGCCACGACGGCCGCGTCGACGTCGCCGCGCCGCAGCGCGTCCAGCGCCGCGGGGACGGTGGCGAACGGGATCCGCTCCGCGCCGTGCGAGTCGGGGACCGAGTTCAGCGCGGCCTCCGTGAACGTGCCCTGCGGCCCGAGATACGCGTATCGCTGAGACATGGACGTCTACTCCTCCGTCCGCGCGCGCCAGGCACGCAGGCGGGTGTGAGGCAAGAATGGAGATGAGAGGTTCGAGTTTACGGGGCGTGCGCACGTTGAACGGACCCGGCGCCCCCCGAATCCGAGCCTAGGGGGCCGCGGGGGCGGTGCGGTCGCCGAAGTCGGGGAGGGGGTCGTCCATGGTGACCACGGGTCCCTTGCCGAGCCTCGCGGCGCGCAGGGCCTGGTTCTCCTCCGGTGAGAGGGAGTCGACGGCGTACCCCCGCCGCACCGCCTTGGCGTAGGTGCGGGTCTCGGTACGGCCGTTGATCGAACTGACCACGACCCCGTCGCCGTGGGCGTTCAGCACGGCGAGCGAGAAGGACCGGTGGCCCGACATCTCCTTGAGCGCGTCGTAGTGCACGATGGCGAGGTCGCGCAGCGCCTGGGTGTCGGCCGTCCCACCGGCCAGTTGCAGTTGGCGGCGGAGCGTCTCCGAGCACTCCGCGACGACCTGGTTCACCCGATTGTGCGCGACCACCGCGATGGACAGACCGGCCACCCCGGCGACGAACCCGGCGACGGCCACCGCGACAAACATCACACGCTGAGGGTATCGACACCGGCGGAGCGCCGCGAAGCATCCGTCCGATCGGCCGCGGTGGCCAGCCGGTCGGCCAGCCAGCCGCCGAGGAGGGCGACCATGCCGACGGCGGCGAGCCCGAACGCGTCCTGGACGATCTTGCCGGGGATCTTGGTGACCAGACCCTGCTGGAGACTGATCAGCTTGGCCCCCCACCACGGGAGCGGGAACAGGAACGCCACCCAGACGCCGAGCGCGATCCGCCTCCGCACGGCGTCCGCGCCGTCGCCCATCAAGGCGCCCAGGACCGGGACCATCCACACCAGGTGGTGGATCCAGCCGACGGGAGAGAGCAGCACCGACAGCAGGCCCACGATCGCGATGGCGGCCAGGCGGAGCGTGTAGGCGTCTCCCAAGCGGTCGTCCAGCCGTACCGAGACGGGGCGGGCCCGGACCAGCTCGTCGCCGAGCAGGGTGGCGCGCCGGGCCAGCCGGAACCCCGCATAGGCCATGATCGCCGCGAGCGCCAGCCACAGCAGCGTGCCGGCCGGGTCGGGGAGGTACAGCCGCGAGACCATCCCGTTGATCGCCTGGTTGGTGGTCCCGTTCACCGCGCCGGTGCGGTCGCCGCCCTCCAGCAGCGCGCCGAACCAGAAGTCCACCGAGTCGTGGGGCAGCATCGCGAACCCGGCCAGCGTGGCCGCCCCCGCGGTCAGGACGGCGTTGCCCAGCGCCTCCCGGCGCCCGGTGATCAGGAAATAGATCAGGAACACCCCGGGCACCAGCTTGATCGCGACGGCCAGCCCGACCAGCATCCCGCGCGGCCAAGAGGTGCGCTCGGGGACGCAGTCGGCCAGGCACATGGCCATCAGGAACACCCCGACCTGCCCGAACCTGGCCTGGTCGAACACGGGCATCAGCCAGGCGGAGGCCCCGATCAGCGTGGCCATCACGACCGGCGCCCACCGCCCGGCCCGCCGGATCAGCGGACGGAACGCGTACCAGACCGCCACGGCCAGCGACAGGTACAGCAGCGCCATCCACAGCCACTGCGCCGCCCTCCACGAGATCACCGTGAACGGCACCGCGAGCAGCGACGCGAACGGCGGGTAGGTGAAGGGGAGCAGCTGGGGCGGCTGGGTGAGCACCTCGTACAGGGGGGCGCCGCGCAGGATGGCCCGGCCGCCGTCCCGGTACACCTCCAGGTCGACCATCCGCTGGTCCGGCGGGTTGGTCAGCCACCACACCAGGATCGGCGTCAGCGTCGCCGCCAGGATGGCGACCGCCGCCACCCAGGCCACCGGCCCCGCCCTCCGGCCAGGTGGAACGGCGCCTTCCTTGCCTGCACGCATGACCCCATCCTGGCGCAAAGGGACGCCCGCTACGGCCGTCCGGCCCACCCGTGGACGCTGATCGGGAACGTTGGGCAAGGCGCTGTGGGCTCCCTGTAGCCTGGACGCCATGGCGAGGGGGCTTGCGGTGGGTATGCTCTTCGCCACACTGTTCTCGCTGGTGGGGGGATTGATCGTGGCGGCGCCGCCGCCTCCCGCCGCCGCATCCGTGGCCCCCGCGACGGCGGCCCCCACCGGGCGCGTGGTGATCATCGGGGTGCCCGGTCTGATGTGGCGGGACGTGGACGAGCACACCACCCCCGCGCTGTGGCGACTGGCGGGGCAGGGCGCGGCCGGGGCCCTCAGCGTCCGGACCACCAAGGTCAACACCTGTCCCACCGACGGCTGGCTGACCGTGTCGGCGGGCCAGCGCGCCCGGCTCCCCCACGGCGACTGCGTGCTTCCCGCGTCCCCCGTCCTGCCCGGCTCGGCGTCCGGGGCGGGGCCGGGCGACGCGCCGCCGCCCGCGGAGGGCGCGACCGCCCCCGGCTGGACGGAGATCAGGAACGACAACGCGCGCGGCCAGTACCACGCCCAGACCGGGCTGCTCGGCGATACCGTCCGCGCCGCCGGGGGCTGCACCCTGGCGGTCGGGCCCGGCGCGGTGTTCGGGCTGGCCGACCGCTGGGGACGGGTCGACCGCTACATCCCGTCCGTCGACAAGGCGACACCGCGGGACTGGGCGCGCTGCCCCGTCGCGGCGGTGGACGTGGACGACGTCTTCCGCGTCTTCGTGAACGCCGGGGTGGACGCCCGGGGCGAGCAGGTGCCGGTGACGGCGGCGGACCGCCGGGCCGCCGTGAGCGCGGCCGACCGCCGCGTCGCCCAGGTCGTGAACGCGGTGCCGGACGGGACGACGGTGCTGGTGGCGGGGCTGTCCGACATCGGCGTGACCCCGCACCTGCGGCTCGCGGCGGCGCGGACCGTGGGCGGCGGTGCCCTGGGGTCGGGTCTCCTGACCTCCGCCGCGACCCGGCAGCCCGGGATGGTCACGCTCACCGATGTGACCGCGACCGCGTTCACGGCCATCGGCGTCCGGCAGCCGGCGCACGCGATCGGGTCGCCGTGGCGGGCGGAGCCGACCCGGATGGACACCCTCGAACGGGTCGAGTCGCTGGAGGACGCCGACGTCGCCGCGCAGGCGATCCGCGGGGTCCAGGGCGTGTTCTTCTGGGTGCTCGGCGGGGCGCAACTGCTCCTGTACGGGCTGGTGGCGCTGGCGCTGCGCAGGCGCCGGTGGAACACCCCGCGCAGCCGCGCCAGGATCCTGGCGGGCACGCGGATCGTCGCGCTGGTCGGCGCGGCGGCGCCGGTCGCCTCGATCCTGGCCGGGCTGCTGCCCTGGTGGCGGTCGGCGCATCCGGTGCCCACCCTGGTCTGCGCGGTCGTCGGCTTCGCCGGGCTGGTCGCGGGCGTGGCGGTGGCCGGTCCGTGGCGGCGCTCGGTGACCACGCCCGGACTGGTGATCACCGGGGTGACGGCGCTGGTGCTCGCGGTGGACGTCATGACCGGCTCGGGGCTCCAGCTCAACGCGCTGATGGGCTACTCGGCGCTGGTCGCGGGCCGCTTCTACGGGTTCGGCAACCAGGCGTTCTCGCTGTTCGCGGTCGCCGCCATCCTGACCGCGGCGTGGCTCGCCGAGTACCCGCTGCGCGCCGGGCGCAAGGGGGCCGCGGTCGGCGTCGTCGCGGCGATCGGCGTCGTGGCGGTGGCGGTGGACGGCCTGCCCGCCTGGGGCAGCGACTTCGGCGGCGTCCTGGCGATGGTCCCCGCGTTCGCCGTGCTCGGGCTGATGGTGGCGGGCAAGCGGGTCTCGGTGGTGCGGCTGGCGCTGTTCTGCGTGGCCGGGGCCGTGCTGGTGCTGCTGATCTCGTACGTCAACGCGCGCAGCGCCAACCCCACGCACCTGGGGCGCTTCTGGCTGGACCTGGAGAGCGGCGACGCCTGGGACACCGTCACCCGCAAGTTCCAGGCCATGCTGCGCAGCCTCGGGTACTGGCCGTTCATCATCCCGCTGGCCGGCGCGGTCGGGTTCCTGTTCTTCGCGCTGATCCGCCCGATCAAGGCGCGCACGCCGCTGCTGGAACGGGCCTACGAGCACAGCGCCACCATGCGCCCCGCGCTGCTGTCCGCGCTGACCATGGGGGTCGCGGGGACGCTGGTGAACGACTCCGGCGTGGTGATCCTGTCGGTGGCGCTCAGCCTGGCGACCCCGTTGATGCTCGCCGCGAGCGTGCGGGCGCTGGAGCGCGACCGTCCGCCCGACCCGGGCGGCACGCCCGCGCCAGCGCGATCAGGATCGCCGTCGTCAGCACCGGGATGATCCACGGCCGCAGCACGGTGACCAGCCATTCCAGGTTGTCCGGAAGCCCGATCAGCTTGGGGTCGCGGGCGGGCAGGTAGGCCAGGCTGAGCGCGCCGGTGTGGGCCAGCAGCAGCCGGTCGAACCGCGACCACGGCAGCAGCGCCAGCGCCGCCCACGCGAACCCGTCGTACCAGGGCAGCACGTACGGGGCGGAGAACAGCCAGGCCAGCACGAGCGCCGCCGCGACCCGGCGGCTCTCCTCGCGCTCGTCCCCTCCGGTGTCGCGGGAGGTGTCCCTGGGCAGGGCGCGGGCCAGCAGCCACAGCAGGACGAGCAGCAGCACCAGTGCGCCGATCTTGATGACGGTGCGGTGGCCGCCGCGCCCGGTCAGCATGTCGAACAGATGCCAGGGCGTGGCCAGCGACACCGAGTTCGACGCCCTGCCGAGCTGGTCGAAGGCGTGCGGGCCGGCCGGCGCGAACAGCGCGGCCGCGGCCAGCCCGGCCCCGGCGAGGAGCGCGGCCAGGCGCCACAGCGCGGAACCGTCCCCGGACGTGCGCAGGCGGCGCAGCAGCGCCCAGGCCGGGCCGCCGCAGACCAGCGCCGCGGGCAGCTTGATCGCCATCGCCGCCCCGGCCAGCGCGCCCGACGCCAGCGCCCTGGGCACACCGCCCCCGCAGCGTCCCGTGAAGATCGCCAGCGCGGCGACCATCGGGGCGATGGCGAGGGTGTCGTTGTGCGCGCCCGCCACCAGGTGGAAGAGCAGGAGCGGGTTGCACGTCCACATCAGCGCCGTGCGCAGCCGCCGCTCGGGCGTGCGGGACGTCCGGTGGAGGACGGCGGCGGTCAGCGCGAACGCCAGCGTGTTGATCAGCGACATCACGAAGACCGTGAGCCGCACGGACTCGCCGCCGATCCGGGACGCCAGCGCCTCCTGCGCCGTGGCCAGCGGCCCGTACACCGAGGGGGCCCGCCGCCACTCCTCCACCGCGCCGACCACCGGGTCACCGGGCAGGTCGGCGGCGCTGGTCGCGTACGGGTCGTGGCCCAGCACCACCATCCGCCCGTACGCGGCGTAGTTGAGATGGTCGCTGGAGCCGATCGGGGGCAGGAACGCGAACGCGGCGGCGGCCAGGAGCCCGGCGGCCACCAGCGGCGTCGCGCGGCACCGCCAGCCCCGTCCCACCGCGGTGAAGCACAGCGCGAGCCCACCGGTGCCCGTGAGGATCCCGACGACGACCAGGCCGATGACCAGATAGGGGGAGGCGCCCGCGTCGAGCGCGTACGGGGGCTGCCCCGGCTCGCCGCGCAGCGCGGGCGACATGGCCGACGTGCCCAGGAGCGCGGTCAGCAGGAAGCAGCCCAGACTGATCCCGATCGCCCAGAGCCCGGCGGTGCCCGCCCTCCCCGCGTCGAGCCCGGCCCACCACCGTCCGGCTCCGGTACGGCGTAGGGTGCCGCGTGGGGGAGAAAGTCCCGCGTGCTCCGGGATGGCGCGCTCCTGGTCTGGGCGGGCCGTCGTCACGACCGGCGGGTCCGGAAGCGGGACAGCCCCGCGGCCAAGGCGGGCTCGCGTACGGCCAGCGCGCGCGCCACGTCCCGGAACTGCTTGGCGCGATGTAGCTGCGCGCGCCAGTCGGTGCCGGTGGCCCGGTGCGCCAGCGGCACCTCCACCTCCGTCACCCGGAAGCCCTTCAGCAGCAGGTCGATGGTGAGCGCGGTCTCCACGCCGAACCCCGGGGCGAGGGGGAGCGCCGCCTCGAACGCGGCGCGGGTCAGGCAGCGCTGGCCGTTCAGCGGCTGGGTGGCCTCCCAGCCGGTCGCCCTCCGGATGCCCTCCCGGGACAGCCGGACGACGAAGCCGTGCCCGCCGAGCTTGACCGTGGCGGCGAACGTGGCGATGGTCATGTCCGCGGCGCCCGCGCGGACCGGTTCGATCAGCGGCGCCGCCTCCCGCGCGGTCTCGGCCAGGTCGGCGTCGAGGAACAGCAGGTGGAACGGGGTGTCACGGTCGGCGTCGAGCAGCCGCACCGCCTCCGCCCCGCTCTCCATCGCGGCCCCCTTGCCACGGTTGCGGGTGTGGCGGACGACCCTGGCCCCCGCCTCGACGGCCACCCGCCGGGTGCCGTCGGCGGACCCGTCGTCCACCACCACGACCAGCCCGGCCCCGGGCAGCTCCAGCGCCGCCTTGACGGTCGCCGCGATGCGGTCGGCCTCGTCCTTGGCCGGGATGATCACCGCTACATCCTGCATAGGGGCGATCGTAGTGGCCCGCCGGGACCCATCCAGGCGAAACGAGCGGGCGGGGCCGGTGCCGGGCGCGTCGTCAGCCGGCGTCCAGCGCGGGCGCCACGTCCACCACGGTGAAGACCGTGTCGAGGCCGGTGACCTGCAGGACGCGCCGTACGGCGGGTCGCGGCGCGGCCAGCTCCAGCGTGCCGTTCCGCTCCTTGATCCGCTTCAGCGCGGCCAGTAGGACGTTCACGCCGGTCGAGTCGCAGAATTCGATCCCGCTCATGTCGACGACGATGCGGTCGGCCTGGTCGCGCAGGAGCGTCGCCAGCGCCGACTGCAGCTTCGGCGCGGTGTACAGGTCCAGCTCACCGGTCGCCGTGACGACGGCGTGACCTCCCTGAGACGCGGTCGAGACATTGAGCTCCACGTCGGCACACTATCGGTCGAACGGCGCGGGGGCCAGGGAGCGGCCGGAGTCCCGTGTGGCGCGGGCACCACCCGCCGGCGAGTCGTTGTGCGATACCCGGTACGTCCGATTCCGGGCGTGTCCGCGACGGTGTCCCGTCCCGGGCCGCGGGCGGCCGATCTGCGCGAACGCCCCTCGTGCCGACCCCGACTGAGGGAGGCTGAGCAGGGAGATGAGCAGGGCAAACGGTGGTGCGACCCGGGCAGGGGCCGGCCCGGTCGGTCATACATGGGGGGATGGCCGGACATGGAAACCGATCCGACGACCGATCCGGACGCCGAGTCGCCTGAGGTGCGGCTGCGGGAACGGCTGGAGGAGATCCGGGCGCGCTCGGTGAAGTCCACCTCGTGGCGGGAGACCACGCAGTACCTGTCGCGGCTGGTGAACCGTGCCGGGTACGTCCCGGTCCACACCCGCCTGTCGCGCGAGGACCTGGCGTTCCTGGGCGGCGCCAGGGACGAGGTGGCCGCGCTCGCCGACCTCGGGCTCCGGCTGCTCGACCTGCACCGTCCCCAGGAGTCCGGCGGCCTCAGCAGCGACCCCGCCCACCGGATCCGCCGCTGCCGCACCTGCATGGGCCGCTGGCCCTGCCCCACCCTGCGCGTCATCAGCGAGACCCTGACCCGCTGACCGCCACCGGCGGGAAGGCCACTCTCAGGAGCGAGGCCATTCCCTCGAAGGGGCGATGCGCCGCACCCTCGCCCTTGCTTGGGTCGGTGCCATGAGAACAACGGGTACCGAGAGGGCCGTCCGCGCCACGCTCGTGATCCTCGGGCTCGTCACCGCGACCCCCGCGATGGCGCTCGTCCGGCCCGAGACGCTCAGCACCTACGCGGGACTGGACGTCCCGTCCGACCCCATGGTCCTGGCGCTGCTCCAGCACCGCGGGATCCTCCAGGCCGCCCTGGGGGCCGCCCTGGTCTGGGCCGCCTTCCACCCGTCCCTGCGGATCCCGGCCGCCGTCACCGCCATCACGACCAAGTCGACGTTCCTGTTCCTCATGGCCACACTTCCAGGACCGTCGCGCCTGGGCGACGTCACCGGCGTCCCGATCGACGTCGCGGCGATCGCCATCCTGCTCGTCATCGCCACCCACACCTACCGGCGGAGCCACAGCCCCACCCCCACGGCGACGGCTAGCTCGCCGGGGTCGAGGTGAGGGGGAGCCGGACGGTGAAGCGGCAGCCCTGGCCGGCGTTGGTCACGCCTATCTGACCGGCGTGGGCCTCGACGATGCCGCGGGCGATCGCCAGGCCGAGACCGGCGCCGCCGCCGGGAGTGCGGGCGGTCTCGCCACGGAAGGCGACGTCGAAGACGCGGGGCAGGTCCTCCTCGGGGATGCCCCCGCAGGCGTCGGCGACCGTCACCCGGGCCTCGCCGCCGCGGACCTCGCCGGTGATCTCGACGGTTCCGTCGCTCGGCGTGTGCCGGATCGCGTTCACCACCAGGTTGCGCAGGGCGCGGCCCAGCTCCGCGGAGTCGACCTGGACGGGGAGGCCGTCGCTCACATCGCCGTGGAGGCGGACGCCCTTGGCGCGGGCCAGGGCCTCCGTACCGGCGACCGCGTCGGCGACCAGATCGCCCAGGCCGACGCGCCGCCGTGACAGCCGCAGCGCCCCCGCGTGGATGCGGGACAGCTCGAAGAGGTCGTCCACCATCTCGGCGAGCCGGTCCACCTCGGCGCGGATACGGCCGTGGTAGCGGCGGACGGTCCCGGAGTCGGCCACCACCTCGTCCTCCAGGGCCTCGGCCATGGCGCGCAGCCCGGCCAGCGGTGTACGGAGATCGTGGCTGACCCAGGCGACCAGCTCCCGGCGGCTGGCCTCCAACGCCTGCTCGCGCCGGTGCGCCTCCGCCAGGCGCTCGTACGCGGCCTCCAGTTCCCGTGACAGCTCCGCCAGCTCGGCGGGCAGCCGGGTGGGCGGGACGCGGAAGCGGTCCGCGCGCACGGCGTCCACAAGGGTGCGGTTCGCCGCCACCAGCCGGCGGCCCAGCAGCACCGAGACCGCCATGGCCACCAGGCCCGAGGCGGTGACGACCGCCTGCACCACCGCGCGGTCGTGATCGTTCAGCACCATCATCGCGGAGATCACCGCGATGCCGGACGTGGTGGCCAGCACGGTGGCGGCGCCCACGACCGCGAGCTGGACCGCGACGGAACGCCCGCGCAGCGCGTGGAGCAGTCCCAGCCCGCCCGCCGCGACGACCAGCGCGGCCAGCGCCGCGTAGAAGGCCACGTAGAGCAGGTCCTGGAAGGGCAGCATCACGCCTCCTCGCCGCCGTCCGCCGGCTCGTACCGGTAGCCGACGCCCCACACGGTGACCAGGCGGCGCGGCGCGGCCGGGTCCCGCTCGATCTTCTCGCGGAGGCGCCGCACATGGACGGTGACCGTCGAGGAGTCGCCGAACGACCAGCCCCACACGCGGTCCAGCAGCTCGTCGCGGGTGAACGCCTGGCGTGGGTGGCGCAGGAGGAAGACCAGCAGGTCGAACTCCCGCGCGGTCAGCGCCAGCGGCTCGCCGCCGACCGTCGCCTCGTGCGCCTGGACGTCCACCAGCAGGTCCCCGTCCCGCAGGGGACGGGCGGGCGGCGCGGGCGCCAGGGAGCCGCGGGCCCGGCGCAGGACCGAGCGGACGCGCAACGCGAGCTCCCGCGGGCTGAACGGCTTGGTCACGTAGTCGTCCGCGCCCGTCTCCAGCCCGACCAGCCGGTCGGTCTCCGCGCCCAGGGCGGTCAGCATCACGATCGGGACGGCCGAGGACTCGCGGAGCCTACGGCACACCTCCAGCCCGTCCATTCCGGGCAGCATGAGGTCCAGGACGACGAGGTCGGGCGGATGCGCCTCGGCGCTGCGCAGCGCCTCCAGGCCGTCGGCGACGCACCGCACCTCGTGACCGTCCCGCACCAGGTACCGGGCGACGACCTCGGCCACCGTGGGATCGTCATCGACCACCAGGACGCGTCCGGTGGGAGGGGCTGGGTTCACCTTCCTCAAGCTACGCGCGGCGCACCGCATCCCGGACATTACGTCACCTTCTCGTAAGACCTGCCGGGCTTCTGTGCCCGGCACCCCGGGATGCCCTTTAATAGCCGGATGACGCAGCCGCGCTCCTCTTCGACCGGTATGGCGGCCATCGCCGGAGTCATGATCGGTGCCGTCGCGGCGACCCTCGTCGACGCCGTGCTCACCGTCGGGGTCTCCTACCTGTACCAGTGGGTGGGGTACGGCCTCGGCATGGCCCGTGTGATCGCGGTGGTGACGGCGGTGGTCATCGGTGCGGTCACCGGCGGCGCCACGCTGTTCTCCCGCCCTTTCGGGCCGCTGATCCCGGTGCTCGCGGGGACACTGGCCATCCCGGCGTCCTTCGTCGGCGACCTCATCGGCATCGCCGTGGAAGCGACGCTGCACAGCGGGCTGCCCATCGGCCGCCGGTTCGAGTTCTACGTCGAGAGCTACACCCACCTCAGCGTCTTCGGCGTGTTCACCCTGCTGCTCTACGTCGCCGTGGCCTTCGGCACGTCCGCGATCCGGCATCTGCGGCGGGCGGGCGGTCCCCAGAACGCCGGGGCGCCCTGGGGAGGTCCGTACGGAGGGCAATACCCGGGCCAGTACCCGCCCCAGCCCCCGCCCGGCTACCAGCAGCCCGGCCAACAGCCGCCCGGCTACCAGCAGCCCGGCCAACAGCAGCCCGGCCAACAGCCGCCCGGCTACCAGCAGCCCGGCCAACAGCCGCCCGGATACCAGCAGCCGCCCCACGGGCAGTCGCCTCCGCCGCCCCCGCCTCCCGCATGACGTCCCGTCTTCCGGTTCCTCAGGGTGCGGGTTCAGGGGATCTCAGGGTTCAGGGTCCTCCCGTGGGGTGATGACGGCCATCCCGCCAGCCCTTACCGTTGAGTCATGGCTAAGACAATCCTGACGATCGCCGGGGTGGTGCTCGCCGTCTGGCTGCTCTTCACCGTGATCGGCGCCATCCTGTCCATGCTCAAGTTCTTCTTCTTCATCGGCTTCGTCGCGGTCATCGTGTACATGGCGGTGATGCTGGTGTCCAAGTCCTCCAAGAGTTTCAAGCACAGGTAAAACGGCCCGGTCGCCCCTCTTGTCACGGCCTGCTCGTGAACGGATGATTCCTCCACGAACAGGCGGTCACCGGAGAAAGGGGCCACCGTGCCGAGCCTGACCGAGGTGCTGCGCGACCGAGCGCAGCGGCATCCGGATCGCATCGCGTTCCATAGTGGGGACGCGTCCATCACCTATCGAGACTTCGACCGGCGGGTCGACCGGGCCGCGGCGGCGCTGGCCGCGGCCGGTGTCGGCCATGGGGACCGGGTCGCGGTGCTGGACAAGAATTCGCTCGAATACGCCGAGCAGTTGTTCGGCGCCGCCCGGATCGGGGCGGTGCAGGTCCCGATCAATTACCGGCTGGCCCCCGACGAGGTCGCCTATATCGTCAACAACGCGAAGGCGAAGGTCTTCATCGTCGGGCCCGAGTTCGTCCCGGTGCTGGACGCGATCGCCGGCAAGCTCGAACACGTGGAGCGGCAGGTCGTCATCGGCGGCGAGCCCGGCCACGCCTACCTCGACTACGAGACCTGGATGGCCGAGCACGAGCCTGGCGAGCCGGTCGACGCGGTCGACACCGGCGACGTGTTCGTCCAGCTGTACTCCTCGGGCACCACCGGGCTGCCCAAGGGCGTGATGCTCACCCACGACAACTTCATGGCGGTGCTGCCGCTCACCAACGAGGTGTGGCAGATCGGCGACGACGACGTCATGATGGTCGCGATGCCGATGTACCACGTGGCCGGCAACGCGCTGACGGTCTGCGTGGTCTTCGACGGCATCACCGGCGTCATCGCGCGCGAGCCCGACCCGGTGGCGATCGCCCGCGCGATCGAGAGGCACAAGGTCACGCACATCTTCCTCGTGCCGGTGCTGTTGCAGTTCATGCAGCTGATGCCGGAGGTCTCCGAGGCCGACCTGTCCAGCCTCAAGCTGCTCCTGTACGGGGCGTCCCCGATCAGCGAGGACGTGCTGCGCGGCGCGATGAGGATGCTGCCCACCACCAAGTTCATGCAGGTGTACGGGCTGACCGAGACCACCGGGGCGATCACCTACCTGCCCGCGGAGGACCACGACCCGGACGGCCCCAACCCCGGCAGGCTGCGCAGCGCGGGCGTGCCCAACCCGTCCTGCGAGCTGAAGATCGTGGACCCGGCCACGCTGGAGGAGGTGCCGACCGGGCAGGTCGGAGAGATCCTGTGCCGGACCCCGCAGAACATGAAGGGCTACTGGGGGATGGAGGAGGCCACCGCGGCGGCGCTGCTCCCGGACGGCTTCTTCCGCACGGGTGACGTCGGCTACCTGGACGAGGACGGCTACCTCTACATCCACGACCGCGTCAAGGACATGATCATCTCGGGTGGGGAGAACATCTACCCGGCCGAGGTGGAGAACGTCCTGATGAGCCATCCGCAGGTCGCCGACTGCGCGGTGATCGGCGTGCCGGACGAGAAGTGGGGCGAGACCCCCAAGGGCATCGTGGTCCTGGCCGAGGTCGCCGACGTCTCCGACGACGAGCTGATCGGCTACTGCCGGGAGCGCCTGGCCCACTTCAAGTGCCCCACGTCGATCGAGCGGCGGGACGCGATCCCCCGCAACCCCACCGGCAAGATCCTCAAGCGCGAGCTGCGCGCCCCGTACTGGCAGGACCAGGACCGCGCCGTCCACTGACGGGCGCACCGCCGCCGGGCCGCGTCCCGCCGACTACGCGGGACGGCCCGGCGGTCACGGGGATCAGCGGAACCGGATGGCCGCCGCCAGCGGGTGATGGTCGGACGTGCGCACCGGAGCCGGGGACACCCCGCACGAGACCCCCGCCGACCTGCTGATGAAGAGGTAGTCGGTCTTGGCGACGGGCGTGCCGCGCTGGTCCAGCAGGGTCATCGCGCCCGTCCGGGACTCGCCCGGACCCTGGTCGCACTCGGCGAGGCTCCGGTACAGCGGGTCGAGGACGGGCGACCCGGGACGCTCGGCGAGATCACCCCCGATGATCACGCGCTGTCCGGCGGCCCGCTCGGTGATCGCGGCGATCTGCTTGGCGCGCCACCGGCCGCGCGGGTCGTCGTCCCACCCTCGGGAGCTGGCCTGGACGCTGCACAGCCGCGCCCGCCACGCGCCGACCGTGCCGCACACCATGGACCGGCCGTGCGGCTCCGGCGACGGCAACCGCACCCGCTCGACGTCCGACAGCGCGGAGTCGGTGCCGATGGCGACACCCAGCGTCCCCCGGCCGTTGCCGCATGCCCGGTCGCCTCCCCCCTTGGCACGTTCCGGGGCGAAGGCCCAGCTCCACGACCGCAGACCCTTGACGGCCCGCAGCGCGTCCAGGTGACCGGAGCAGACCTCCTGGAGCAGCACCGCGTTCAGCCTGACCTGGCGTCCGCCGACCTCGCTCGCCGCCACCCGCTGCGCGACCTGCGTGGCGGCCCCGGCGGGGTCCGCCGGCGCCCGGCAGCCGAGGTCGCCGCACACGTTCCAGGTCATGGCGTTGATCGCCGTGAACGGGGCGTTCTCGCCGGCGTCGGCCAGGGTGGGAGCCGCCGCGGACGGGCCTTCCTCGATGGCGGCACGGGCACCGGCGGTGACGACGACCGCGGCGGCTCCGGCGACCGCGAACAGGGGGATCAGGGCGCGGGGGGCTCGCACACTTGCTCCATGATGATGATCAGCGGGGTCTTTCTCCCGGAATCTCACCACATCAAGATCCATTCGCGCTGCCGAAACCGGGAACCGCCGGAGATCTCCGCACAAGGGAAGGGCCCGGCGGATCTCACCGCCGGGCCCTCACCCGGTGCCGTGCTGTCGTCCCGGCCCTAGTCGAGAAGGTCGGTGACGGTGCCGGCGCCGATGGTGCGGCCACCCTCGCGGATGGCGAAGCCGAGGCCCACGTCCATCGCCACCGGCTTGCCCAGCTCCACGGCCATGTCGACCGAGTCGCCCGGCAGCGCCATGACGGACGCGCCGCCCAGGTCCACCGCCCCGGACACGTCCGTCGTCCGGAAGTGGAACTGGGGCCGGTAGCCGTGGAAGAACGGCTTGCTGCGGCCACCCTCGTCCGCCGTCAGCACCCGGACCCGCGCCCGGAACCGCAGATGCGGTTGGATCGTGCCGGGCGCGCTGACCACCTGGCCGCGCTGGACCTGGTCCCGCTTGACGCCGCGCAGCAGCATCGCTGTGTTGTCACCCGCCTCCGCGTGGTCCATGGTCTGCCCGAAGGTCTCCAGCCCGGTCGCGACCGAGCCGAAGGTGTCCCCGAGCCCGACGACCTCGACGGCGTCGCCGACCCGGATCGAGCCCTGCGCCACCACCCCGGTCAGGACGGTGCCGCGGCCGGTGATGGTGAACACGTTCTCCACCGGCATCAGGAACGGGCGGTCCAGGATGCGCGGCGGGATCGGCACGTACCCGTCGATGGCGTCCAGCAGGTCGCCGATGCGGGCCACCCAGTACGGGTCGCCCTCCAGCGCCTTCAGCCCGGACACGCGGACCACCGGGATCTCCTCGCCGGGGAACCCGTACTCCGACAGCAGCTCGCGGACCTCCAGCTCGACCAGGTCGAGCAGCTCGGGGTCCTCGACGGCGTCGGCCTTGTTGAGCGCCACCACGATGTGCCGGACGCCCACCTGGCGGGCGAGCACGATGTGCTCCCGCGTCTGCGGCATCGCGCCGTCCTGCGCGGACACGACCAGCACCGCGCCGTCGATCTGCGCCGCGCCCGTGATCATGTTTTTCACGTAGTCGGCGTGGCCGGGCATGTCGACATGGGCGTAGTGCCTGGTCGCGGTCTCGTAGTGGACGTGCGCGACGTTGATGGTGATCCCGCGGTCGCGCTCCTCGGGGGCACGGTCGATGCCCTCGAACGGCACGGCGGAGGCCAGCCCGCGCTCGGCGAGCACCTTGGTGATCGCCGCGGTCAGGGTGGTCTTGCCGTGGTCGACGTGGCCCATCGTGCCGATGTTGAGATGTGGCTTGCCGCGTTCGTAGAGCCGCTTGGCCATGATGTTCCGTCCTCACTTGGTCCGCACCGGAACGTGAGAACCCCCCACGGGTATTTCCGCGGGTCTCTTGGGCCACCCCCCTCCGCTGGTTCTCCGGAGGTGGGACGGAGAGGGGTCAGCGTCGCAGGCCGTCGACGACGGTCGCGTCCGCTGCCGCTGCGGCCGCCAGGAAGGAGGCAGCCGGCACCGCGCTCAGCAGAGCGGACTCTGCGAGCATGCTGGTGCCGGCTGCGAGGAACATGGTCCGGATGGTACGTGGCGGCCCGTCCCGGAGCGACCGGATTATTCGCGGGCTCCGCCCGGAACCCGCCCGAGGCCGTGCCCGTCGAAGGTCCATGCGAGCCAAGTTGCCGCGCGTGGTCATCTCGGCCTGCCTTGCCGTTTTCGTCCTCGCCGGTCTGCTGGGCGTCGGCTACATCGCGTGGAGCCCCTCACCGCCCGGCGACCCGAACGCCGTGGTGCTGCGGGTCCGCTCGGTCGCCGGCATGGAGACACCGACGGTCCTGCCCCGCCCGGTGCCCGACCTCACCGTGTACGGGGACGGACGGATCATCGTGGCGAAGACCACGTACGGTGCGGTCGCCTCCACCCGCATCATGGACGGGCGGCTGACCGCCGGCGCCTACCGCAAGCTCTACAAGGACGGACTCCTGGCCGGGCTGAGCACGTCCCGGACCCACCACGCCGACGAGCTGATCTTCGACGCCGGATCGACCCAGGTCGAGTTCCTGTCCGGCGGGCTCCGGCACACGACCACCATCCGGCAGGGCGCCTCCGGCCCGCGCGAATGGCTCGTCGAACGGCTGACGGAGCGGTTCACGGCCATGCGGGACGACGACCTCATCCGGCCCCCCATCACCTACCGTCCCGAACGGACGGCCATGGTGGCGTGGCGACCGGACAGGATGTCCTACGGGAAGGCCGAGCGCGAGCAGCGGTGGCCGCTGCGTCCCCTGCCCGAAGGTGACCCCGCGGGCTGCACCGTCCTCGACTGGGCCGAGGCGCAGGAGACCAAACGGGTCATCAGCTCCGCGGGATCGGTGAACTGGCGCAGCGGCGGGCACCTCTACAACGTCCTGCTCCGCCCGATGCTCCCCGACGAGAAGGACTGCACCGCCCTCAACCGGCCCCGCCGCGGCTAACGGCCCGCCGCACCGGCCGCCTCACCAGCAGGATCCCGCCCGCCAGCGCGCCCGCGACCTGGCACGCGGCGATTGCCAGGATCAGCCCGGTCGGCCCCATCGCATCGGCGAAGACACCGGTCAGCGCGGCACCGACCGCCGAGGCGCCGATCTTCAGGCTCCCGCCCGTGGTGTTGACCTGGCCCAGCCGCTCCGGCGGCGACTCCCGCTGGCGCAGCATCAACGTCGCGGCGAACACCGGTCCCTCGACCAGCCCCACCAGCAGGAAGCACAGCAGCGCCCACGCCAGCGTCCCCGCCAGCGCCACGGACGCGAGCGCGGCGCCGAACACCACCAGCCCGACCATCACGACCCACTCCGCGGAGCGCGCCTTGAGCCAGCGGGTGGACGCCAGCGACCCCAGCAGCGCCCCCAACGCGAACGCCATCAGCAGAAGACCCCCCGCCTCCGCGTCCGCCCCCGAACGCTGAGCGATGAGAACCGCGGCGATGGGGATCCCGCCGTACCCCAGGAACGCGATGCTCGTCGCCAGCGTCAGCGACCGCAGCACACGGTTGGCGACCAACACCGCCAGCCCGCCGACCACCACGCCTGACCACCGCCGGCGCCCGTCCGGCTCCTGCGGTGGACGGCCCGGCGGCGTGACACGACCCCGAAGCGGCAGCAGGCTCAACGCCGCCGCGCCGACCGCCCCCGCCCCCACGATGGCCAAACCCGAACGCGACCCGCCCGCGACGGTCGCGATCGCGGCGGCCAAGCCGGGACCGGCGACCGCCGCCATGCTGTAACTGGACGCCTCCAGCCCGTACGCCCGCGGCAACCGGCTCTCCGGAACGAAACGCGGCAACAGGCTCGTCAACCCCACGACGATCGGCTCCGTGCACCCCACGACGGCGGCGACCGTGGCCGCCAGGACCAGCGGAGACCGCCCAGCCATCAACAGCAGCAGACCCGCCGACGCCGCGTACACCACCGCCAGCGCCACCGCCACCGCACGCGGACGGGACGCCCGGTCCAGCGCGTGCCCGATCACCGGGCCGCTCACCACGTACGGGAACGTCAACGCCGCCTGCAAGAACCCGGCGTCGGCCGCCCGGCCCGTACGGGCCTGCACGGTCAGCACGAGCGCCGTCGCGACACCCTCCGCGGAGATCCGCAGGAACGTCGCGGACGTGAGGTGCAGCGGCAGCGCCGGGCGAGGCATCTGCAAATGGTGACATACCGCGTGGCCAGCGGATTCCCGAGATCACCGGCACCTAGACTCGCAGTGTGACGCAGATCGGATCCTACGAGCACCGGGTGACCAGCGAGGTGGGACGGCTGCGCACCGTCCTGCTGCACCGCCCCGGCGCGGAACTGAAACGGCTCACCCCGCGGAACAGCGACAAGCTGCTCTTCGACGCGATCCCATGGGTGGGACGGGCACAGGAAGAACACGACGCGTTCGCCCAAGCCCTGCGCGACCGCGGCGTCGAAGTCCTCTACCTGAGCGAACTGCTCCAAGACGCGCTCGAATACCAGGTTTGCCGCGACGAGGCCATCACCTGCGTGACCGACGACCC
The DNA here is from genome assembly GCF_043906805.1 of Actinomadura sp. SCN-SB. NCBI lineage: Bacteria > Bacillati > Actinomycetota > Actinomycetes > Streptosporangiales > Thermomonosporaceae > Actinomadura > Actinomadura sp. SCN-SB. The sequence goes on from NZ_JBIMPP010000019.1 coordinate 119,903, forward strand.
CCGCTGGGGAGACCAGCTCCGCCGCGTCGTCCACGACTACCTGTGCGACCTCGACCCGGAGATCCTCGCCCACGTCCTGATCGCCGGACTCGCCCACGAAGAACTCAAGATCGCGCACGGCCTGGTGTACCGGCTGATGAACCGGCTCGACTTCATCATCGACCCGCTGCCCGGCCTCCTGTTCACCCGCGACAACAGCGCCTGGATCGGCGACCGCGTCGCCATCACCAGCCTCGCCATGCCCGCCCGCAGACCCGAGTCCGCGCTGACCGGCCTGATCTACAAACACCACCCGCGCTTCGCCGGCGTAGAACCCATCTACGACCGGTCACTCGAACACGTCGAAGGCGGCGACATCCTGCTCCTCTCCCCGGGCGTCCTCGCCGTCGGAACAGGCGAACGCACCACACCCGCGGGAGTGGAACGCCTCGCACGCAGAGTCCTCGGCGCCGGACTCGCCCACACCGTCCTGGCCGTCCCCATCGCCCAGGAACGCGCCACCATGCACCTCGACACGGTCTGCACCATGGTCGACACCGACACGGTCGTGATGTACCCGCCCATGGCCCACTCCCTGACCGCGTACGCCGTCACCGCCTCCAACGGCGACCTCGACGTCACCGGCCCCCGCCCCTTCCTCGACGCCGCCGCCGAAGCGATGGGCCTGGACCGGCTCAAAGTCATCGACACCGGCCTCGACCCCGTCACCGCCGAACGCGAACAATGGGACGATGGCAACAACACCCTCGCCCTCGCCCCCCGCGTAGCCGTCGCCTACGAACGCAACATCGAAACCAACGCCCAACTCGAAGCGGCAGGCATCGAAGTCATCCGGATCAGCGGCAGCGAACTCGGCACCGGCCGAGGCGGCCCCCGCTGCATGTCCTGCCCCCTGCTTCGCGACACCCCACCCACCTGACAAACCCAACACGGCCAGGAACGGCCCCCTCCCTGGTAGGCCGAACCGGTCACCTAGTAGGGTCCTCTCCAAGCTCGGGCGCTGTCGTGCCCCCGTCGACACCGCCCGAGCCACCAGTGTTTATTGGCGGTGCCTGCGGCGTTTA